>WGAB01000293.1 GCA_015489295.1 Caldifarciminota bacterium | reverse complement strand
CCCCCACCGAGGCCGATGCCACCGCCCTCGCCCAGGCCTCCGCCGCCACTCTGCAGGTTGATGGTGGGCACCGGCGCCTCCTCCAGGATTTCCTCCGTGGACTTCTGTTTGCCGGTAACCCCGAGTACCACGTCCACGGCCTCGCCCGGCAGGGTGGGCTCCAGGTTCTCCACATCAATCGGGGCCTGGGTTTCCGCCAGTTCGGTGACCTTCTGGATGTCAATCTGTTCCACCGGCACCTCCTGCTCCGGGATCAGGGCCTTTTTGTTCAGGGCCACCTTGATCTCCGGCTCTTCCAGGAGCTTGGGTTTCTGAACGTTTTCGAGGTTGATCCGCTTTTCCTCCAGGGGCTTGTTTTCCGGCCCCTTGGGCTTGGAGCGCTCCACCAGTTTGCGGAGCTTGGGGGGCTTTTTGGGGTTCTTCTTGACCTCTTCCTCCAGGTACTGGATCTCCCGGAGGTTGGGGCGCGACAGGCGTTCGGGCAACGGGCTGGTCACGAAAAAGCCGAAGCTCAGGTGCACCAGCAGGGAGATCACCAGGCCGATCAACAGGTGTCGTTTTTCAGGGGGCAGGTTGCTCCACATCAGGGTTGCTTCTCCTTCTCCCGAATCACCGCAAAGGCCACCCGCTGGGACTTGGCCTTTTTGGCGGCGTCCAGAGCCTTGAGCACGGTGCCAAAGGGCAAACTCTTGTCCGCACGGATGAGCACCAGCTTGGTGTACCAGAAGGCCGTATCCGGATCCTGCCGGTGGGCCCGCTCGATCACCTGGGCCAGGGTATCGAAGGTCACCTCCTGGTCGTTCACATACACCCGCGAATCCTTGGTGATGGTCACGGCAATGTTCTCTTCCAGTTCGGTTTCAATGCGGGTCGACCGGGGCACGTCCACCTGGATCTTGGACTTGGAAAAGAGGTCCCGGGCCATGGCCACGAGCATCAGCAGGATCAGGAAGGACACGCCGGCCATGGGAAAGAGCTTGCCACCGATGTCGATCTCCTCTTCAGAAACCATCCGCTCGATGCGGGGGCGGCGAAACCGAACTGGCCGGCGCTTCTCAGGCTCTTCGGGAGGCTGTTGGGGGACCTTCGGTTCCTCTGTCATCGCTACGACTCCTTGCGTTTGAGGATCAGCACATCCTCGGCGCCCAGGCTCTTGACCAGGTCGATCATCTTGATGACGTCGTCGTAGATCACCTCGTTGTCGGCCGAAAGGAGCACGTTGCGGCTGATGCTGCGGGCCAGCAGCTGGGGCAAGAGTTGCTTGAGTTGTTCCACGGTGACGGGTTCCTTGTTCAGGAAGATGGTGCCGTCGGACCGCAGATAGAGGTTGACCTTAATGTCCTGCTTTTTGGCCTGCACCTTTTGGGCTGCCTTCCCCTTGGCCACGGCCGCCTTGGACACAAACAGGCCCGACTCGATGAGGAAGGGAATGGCCAGCACGAACATCACCAGGAGCGCAAGGGAGATGTCCACCATCGGCCCCAGGTTGATGTACGGCGGCTTCAGTTCAGCCCACCGGCGTCGTCTCATTTCTTCCGAACACCTGCCTTGTAGGAAATGATGAGGAGATCCCGGATCACCGCATCGGTTTTGGCCGAGATCTCCCCGGCTTTCCGGGCAAAGTAATTGTGGGCGATCAGGGTGGGGATCGCAATGAACAGCCCCACCATGGTGGTCAACAGGGCGATGGAGATCCCGTGGCCCACCACCTCCGGCCCGCCGGAGCCGGTGATCGCGATCTGGTGGAACGCATCGATCAGGCCGGTGACCGTGCCGTACAGGCCCAGGAGCGGCGACACGGCGGCCACCGTGGCCAGGCCGTTCAGGTACTTGGTCAGCTTCTCCCGTTCGCGCAGGATCTGCGCGTCCACCAGGCCCATCAGAAGGTCCTCGCTCAGGTCAAAGTTGTCCACGAACACCCGGAGCACACGGTGGAACGGGGTGTCTTTGGAGTAGGCCACCTGCCGGAGTCCATCCAGGTCGCCCTTTTCCATCATGTGGTGGAGGGAGTCCACGAGCTTGTCGATGTTGACCCGGTTCTTGAGGTAGTACCACAGGCGTTCGATGAAGAGGGCGAACCCGATGATGGAGGTGAGGGCCAGCAGTTGCATCTCGTAGGAGCTCTTGGTTTTCAGGATGATTTCCCTAAAGATCCACATCGCTCTTTATCCTCCTTGTTGACCTTGAGAGGCCCCCGAAAGGGAGCGGATTTTCTGTTCCAGTTGCTGTTTGATGGCGGGGTCCGGGGCCAGTTTGTAGGCGTACTGGTAAAACTGGATCGCCTGGTCGGCCTGACCCTTCTTCGCCATCTCGTCACCGGCCAGCGTGTAATACTGGACGGCCTTTTTCAGCTCGCCCAGTTCCTCGTAGGCCGAGGCGATAAAGGTAATGGCCTTGTCGCGGAAGGGGCCGTCCTTCTCGGAAAGCGGCTGGAGCACCGCGATGGCGTCCCGGTACTGCTGGGCCTTGAAGTACGCCAGACCCAGGAAGTAGGCCGCGGTGTCGGCGCCGGGCCGATCGCCGAAGAAGGACAGGTACTTCTTCAGGGGCACGATGGCGTCGGGGTACTTCTTCAGTTTGTAAAAGATCTGCCCGGCCACGAGCAGGGCCACCGGGGCCTTGTCGTTCTTGGGGTGGTTTACCGCGAAACTGAGGAAGGCGTTGGCCGCCTCCTCCTGCTGCCCGGCCTGGAACAGGTCCACGGCCCGCGCGTACTCGGCCTCCGCCGCCAGCTCTGAGGTGGGGAACCGGGCCAGGAACTCCTGAAGGGCTTCGGGGTCCTCCTCGGAAAGCCGGTAATAGGCGTACTGCATGAGTTCCTGGGCCTGGGAGGCCAGGTCGCTTTCGGGATACAGGTTCAGGAACTTCTCAAACTCCTCGATGGCCTTGCGGTACTGGTGCAGGTTGTAGTAGTTCTGGGCCAGCATGTACTGGGCCTGCGCGGCCAGGTGGTGGTCCGGGAAGTGCTCCAGCAGCCAGGTCAACAGGGTGTTGGACTTGTCATACTTGCCGGCCCGGCGGTAAATGTCGGCCGCCCGGTACGCGGCGTCGGCTGCCCGGGGGTGGTCCGGATAGGTCGACACCACCTTTTCCCAGGCCACCAGGGCATCGCCGTAGCTCCGCAGGGCGCTGGCCGCCAGGCCCTGGAAGTACAGGAGATCGGGCAGCACGTCGTGGGCCTCGGGGAAGGTTTTGACCACCGCCGCAAAGTCGGCATAGGCCTCCCGGTACTTGCCCTCGTTGAACTTGGCTACGCCCATGCCGTAGTAGGCGGCAATGATGAGGTTCGTATCGCTGGCTGCGGCCCCAAGGGTGGCCATGGCGCTGAGGAGGGCAATGGCTTCCTCGTTACGGTTCTCGTGCACGTAGCACCAACCCAGGCCCACGTTGGCCCGGGTAATCAGCAAACGCTCCTGGGCGTTCTGCGAAACCTGGGTGTACAACCCTTCGGCAATGGAATAGTTGTCCTGGTAGTAGTTGGCCTCGGCGAGTTCCAGGCGGAACCAGTCGCCCCAGCGGCTGGTGGCCCCCTCGAACTCCGAACGCATCAGGTTGCCGAAGGTCAGGGCCCGGTCCCATTCGCCGTTGCGGGCCATGGCCACCAGGGCCATGGTGACCGCCGGCAGGGAGAAGGGTGAGTTGGTGTAGCGCTCCACCAGGTCCTGGAACCGGAAGGCGGCGTCCTGATAGTTGCCGGTCTGGAAGGAAATGGCCCCGTACACGTAATCGCCGATGCCGTTGAGGTCTTCCAGGATAAAGAGCTTTTGCAGCTGCTGGGCCGTCAGGTACGCCTGGTCCAGGTTCCCCATCCGCAGGAACACCTCGGCCAGGCGGATAAAGGTGATGGCGGAGATCAGCACATTGTCGGCGTTGGCCCGGGCCATCTGGTAATAGGTCAGCGCCTCCTCCGGCTTGTTGAGTTCCAGTTTGATGTTGCCCGCGAAATAGGCAGCGTAGGGGGCGAACTCAAAGTCCTTTCGGTTCAGCAGGTCGGTGAAGTTTTCCAAGGCCTTGGTGTAGTCCCTCAGGTAGTAATAGGCTAACCCCAGGTAGAGCTGCACGTGGTCGCGAAGCGGGTAGTTGGCCGGGTGGGTTTCCAGGAACCGGGTGGCCTCGTTCACCACCCCCTTGTAGTCGCCGGAGTTAAACAGGGTTTCAATGAGCCCGTAGATCACCAGGAAGTCCAGCTGGGTCCCCTGGAACTCGGGATAGAGTTCCTTGTAAAGCGCCAGGGCATCCAGGGGATGCCCGGTAAGGTTGTAGATGCGGGCGAGCAGTACCTTGGCCAGGGGATCCTCGATGCCCTGGAGTTTTTCCAGGGCCTCCTCCAGTTTGTTCATCCGGTAATACAGGAGGCCCAGACCCAGGCGCACCCGGGGTGTTCCCCGGTAATTCGGGTTTTGCTCCAGGGCCAGGAAGGTGGACTCGGCCCGCTGCAGGTTTCCCTTCAGCAGGTTGGCAAACCCCAGGATCAACTGAACCTCAGGCTCCAGATAGGTTCCCTGCACCCTGGAAAGGAGCTTCGGGGCCTCCCGGAGGACCCGTTCGTAGTTCCCCTGGTTGAGTTCACATTCCAGAACGCGGAAGGCCATTTCGTTCCGGTACTCGGGGAGTTTCTTTTCCAGGTTCCGATAGATCTTCTCCGCTTCGCCGTACTTTCCCTGCTGGAAGTACGCCTCAGCCTTTTGGAAGTCCTGGCTCCAGTTTCCTCCAACCAAGAGAAAAACAAGGATCGGGATCATCGTGCTCATGATCACCTATTATA
>WGAB01000292.1 GCA_015489295.1 Caldifarciminota bacterium | reverse complement strand
GGCGACCATTACATGACTTACATCAACAACGACTACGGCAATGTGCGCGGTGTTTCGGTGTACCTGAAGCTGCGCAACCTGGGCCACCTCTCCGCCGAGTTTGACTACACCCTGCAGGTGGCCGAGGGATTGAACTCGGCGCCCCGCGACCTCTTTGCCGACCTCCGGAACGGCGTGGAGCCTCCGCGGAAGATGGTACCCCTGGACTGGGACGAGCGGCACCGGATCAACGCCACCGTGTCCTACACGGTTCCCCGGAACTACGGCATCAGCCTGATCGCCTCCTACGGCAGCGGCTTGCCCTACACCCCCACCGACACCACCGGCAACTTCCGGGGCGAGTTCAACTCCGCGCGTCGCCCGGCCCACTTCAATGTGGACCTCCATGCCTATAAGGAGTTCCACTGGGGCAACAAGGTGCTGCGGATCTTCGCGAAGGTGTACAACGTGCTGGACCGCATGAACGAGCGCTATGTGTACACCGACACCGGCCGGGCCACCCACACCTACATGACCCGGCCTACGGCCGACCCCGGTTACTACAAGCGGCCCTATTACTTCAGCCCGCCCCGCGAAGTGCGGCTGGGTTTGGCTTTGAACTTCTGAGAAACCTGGGAAGGAGACCATGATGAAACGCGTTTTCTGGATTCTGGTGCTCGCCGGTACCGCGCTGGCCGGCGTTCCCGGGCAGAAGTACCTGCCCGAATCGGTGAAACTGGCGCCCGAGCAGGCCGGCAAAGGGGCCACCGTGGGGCTCAAGGGCGCCCCGGCCCGCAAATACGGGATCCACGACGGCAACAAGATCCGCCTCAAGTTCTTTAACCACGGGGCCATCGGTGGCCCCAACCGGGTGGATCCCTGGCCCCGCCTGGAGTGGCCCGCCTACTCGGGCCACGAGTACATCTACGAGATGGGTCCCATGATCGGCGCCCGCGTGAAGGGCTACAACCCGGCGACCGGCGACTCTGTATGGGTCTCTATCGTGGACGACCCGATCCAGGACGGCGGCGACGAGGACTTTGAGCCGGTGCCCGGTTTCGCCCGCGACGGCCAGCCCATGCTGGCCTTTTCCAACCGTCCGGAAACCTGGCCCGAGGTCTGGCCCCCGTACACGAATGTTTACGGCGACACCGTCAAGAACCTGCGGGGCAAGTGGGCCGGCGCCTACAACGAGGTGGTGGGCCCGGACAGCGTGATTGAGGTGATCCGGGGCGACCAGGAGTCCTTCTTCGTGATGTCCGACAGCTTCAACCTGGATTTCCGGCCCGGCAACCCCGAGGGCAACCCCATCTACCTGCCCTACGCCGACAACGACCAGGTGAGCGGCCTGGGCCTCCTCGTGAAGGTGCGTGGATACCAGTGGGCCGCCTCGGTGGTGGAGGACCTCATCATCTTCACCTACGAGATCACCAACATCTCGGACTACGACCTGGACTCCATGGTGGTGGGCTACTTCGGCGACTACCGGATCGGCGGGCCCGGCTCCGACTTCAGCGACGACATGTACGCCTTTGACGCCGAAAACAACATGGTGATCGTGTACGACCAGGACGGCATGGGCTTCGGCGCCGACGGCCGCCCGTACCAGTGCGGTATGCTGGGCTTCCGCCTGCTGGAAACCCCCAAGGACGAAAACGGCCAGGAACTGGGACTGACCTCGGTGTACTCCTTCCCCTACGGCACCGCCGGCCTCTTCGCCTACAACGACTCGGCCATGTACAACCTGCTGCGGCCGGGGGTGTACGATGTGAACCCCGGCCCCGGGGACTACATCACTGTGTTCGGCTCCGGTTACTTCCGCCTGGCCCGCGGCGAAACCCAGCGGTTCTCCATTGCCATCGTGATGGGTGAAGACTCGGCCGACCTCTACGACAACGCCCGCTTCGCCCAGATCATCTACGACCGGGATTACCAGTTCCCCAAGGCTCCGCCGCCGCCGCGCGTAATGGCCGTACCCGACCGGTACCGGGTCACCCTGTTCTGGGACGATTCCCCGGAATCGGCCGAGGGATTTGAAGGCTACCTCGTGTACCGTTCCGAAGACGGCGGCGCCTCCTGGGGCGATCCGGTGACCGATGCTCTGGGCCGCCTGGTATGGTACAAGCCCCTGGCCCAGTACGATAAGGCCGACGGCGTCACCGGCTACGCCCCCATCGGCGTCAACGGCGTGCACTTCTACCTGGGTGACGACAGCGGCCTGCGCCACTCCTTCGTGGACAGCACGGTGACCCCGGGCAAGACCTACTGGTACGCCGTGCTCTCCTACAACCAGGGCGACACTTCGCTCCTGGTGCCGCCCATGATGAGTTCCCTGTACCCCATTGAGAACAACCCGGCCATCGTGAAGGTGATCCCCACGGCTCCGCCCCTCGGGATGACCGAACCTGCGGTGGTCCTGGATTCCAGCCGGTCCACGCTGGTGACCACCAGCCTCTTTGAGGCCCGGATTGCCAACCCCTACGACCTGGCCGACGCCGACTACCAGATCACCATCCAGTACGATTCCACCGGCACCGACACCACCTGGACGATCACCCGCCTGCAGAACGGCGAAGGCACGGTGCTGGCCTCGGGGATTCCTTACATCCACGGAGAGGACGGCGCCCCCATCGTGGATGGGCTCCGCTTCTTCATCACCAGCGAAACCCGCGAGGGCCTGGACACGCTGGTGTGGTCGCCCGGGAACTCCAACCTGTATGTGGATCAGGCCTCGGTGTTCCGCTGGCTGCCGTACCATGTGATGATTGAGATCGGCGAGCCGGACACCGCCGCCCGGTACAAGTCCACCGGCCCCTATGTGAACAATGTGCCCATGAAGTTCCGGGTGTCCCTGGTGCAGGGC
>WGAB01000291.1 GCA_015489295.1 Caldifarciminota bacterium | reverse complement strand
CGGCCGGGCATCCAGGTCGGCCACCGGCACCTGCAGAAAGGCCTCATAGGCATCCACACGGCCGGCGCCGTAATCGTTGTCCTTGCCGGTGGGCCCCAGGTCCACGGCCGAGGTTTCCAGGATTTCATCAATCTCGGCCGGGGTGAGTTCCGGGTTGCGGGAGAGCAGCAGGGCCATGACCCCGGCGACATGGGGCGTGGCCATGGAGGTGCCGCTCATGAGGGTATAGCCGCTGTTGTTGCTGTAGTCCAGGGACTTGATGTCGTAGCCCGGGGCGGCCACATCCGGGTCCATCAGGCCCATGCCGGGGTTGTAGGGGTAGTCGTTGTAGGGCGACACATCCTGCCAGGTCACGGGGCCGTAGGAGGAGAAATAGGCGTAGCTGTCGTCGCTGGTGGTGGCGCCCACGGTGACCACCGCGGCCTGGCCCCCATGGAGGGTTTGGTCGGGATGGAACCAGGGCGGCGGAACATCGCCGGGTGTGCGAATGTTGTCGGGCGCGGGGTCGCCGCCGTCGCGTTCGTTGCCGGCGGCCACCGCGGCCACGACACCGGCAGCCAGCACGTTCTCAAAGGCCTGGCGCCAGGCCGGACGGTCGGGGTTCCAGGCGTGCTGCCAGCCCAGGGACATGGAGATGACATCGGCGCCGTTGTCCACAGCGTACTGGATGCCCTGCCATACGCCGCTTTCGGTGCCGCTGCCCTGGCTGTCCAGCACCTTCACCGCCATGATGCGGGCCTCCGGGGCCACGCCGGTCTGGCTCCCGGCAGTGCCGTCGCCCGCGACGGTGCCGGCGCAATGGGTGCCGTGCCCCTGGTCGTCTATGGGATCGTTGTCGTTGTTGATGAAGTCCCAGCCGTGAATGTCGTCCACGAAGCCGTTGTTATCGTCGTCAATGCCGTTGCCCGGCACCTCGTCGGCATTCACCCAGGGGTGGTCGGCCAGGTCCTGGTGGTTCAGGTTCACGCCGGTATCCAGCACGGCCACCACCACACCCTGGCCCCGGTACCCCTGGTTCCACACCTCCGGGGCCCGGATCTTGGAAACGCCCCACACGATTTCCTTAGTGCCGGTTTGATCGGCCGGGGCTTTCCGTTGAAGGGCGGCCGGTGCGGGCCGGGGTTTTTCGGTATCCAGCAGCAGGTTCCGGGCCTCGTCCAGGTCTACCCGGGCCACATCGGGCCGGCGGGCCAGGGCGGGCAGGGCCCGGGCCGGCACCTCGGCGTTGATGACGTTCACGATCCAGAGGGGTCGGATCCGCCGGGCACCGGCTTCCTGGAGGGCAGCGATCACCGGCGCTTGGGTTTCCTGTGCAAAGGCCTTGAGCCTCCGGACCACCCAGGCTCTGCGGTCGGCCTTCCGGAGATGCTGAACCTCCTGCAGAAGCCTTCGGGAATCCACCTGGGCTGTGAGTCGAAGGTTAACCCGAAGAAGGGCATCGGGTGCGGTGTCCTTCAGGGCACGCTGGAGATCCGGGGTCAGGACCCCTCCCAACAACATCGCCACGGTAAGAAGTGAAATCATAGGAGACCTCCGCCGGTTGGTTTAGGTCTTAGGATACAGGACCCCGGCCCTGGGGAATGGAAGCGGCTCGTCCCCTTGAGCCATCAGCGTTTCCAGGCCCTCCGGCCCGAGTTTTCCACATCGGGTGGGTGGCATCCCGGCCGGGTTTCCCCTTGAGTTCCAAAGTGTTAAGCCGGTGGTTGACGCCGCACCCTCGGGGTCGTTATATTTCCGCCGCGTTTCCCACCTGTTTGGAACCTTTGGAAAGGGGGATACATGGCTCCTCGGGATCGCGGTCGTGCAGTAGAACAGGACGCTCGGCTTCTCTGGCAAAACCTTTTGGATCATCTTCGGCAAGAGGTTCCGCCCCAGGCATTCCGGACCTGGCTCAAGAAGACCCGAGGTCTGCAGCTGGAAGGGCAAACCCTGTGGGTCTGGGTGCCGCACCCCTTCTATCTGGACTGGCTTCAAAACCACTACCACGAAGCGATCCAGCGGGCGGTTCAGGCCCTGGGGGTCCGGGTGCAGGTGCGGTTCACGGCCGATCCCGAGCCCCAGGACCCTTCCGAGGGGTTGCCCCGCCAGATGGTTCTGGGCAACGGGCGCCGGTCCAACGGCCTTCTGCCCGGCGCTCGTTTTGAAAACTTCGTGGTGGGAACCGGAAACCAGCTGGCCTTTTCTGCCGCCCAGGCCGTGGCGCGGCAACCCTTTTCCGGCCAGTACAACCCCCTGGTGCTCTATGGCCCTCCTGGCGTGGGCAAGAGCCACCTGCTCCACGCCATTGGCAACGCCATCCTGGAGCGCTATCCCGAAGCCCGGGTGCTCTACGTCACCACGGAAACCTTCCTGAACCAGATGTTCAAGGCCCTGAACCACCAGCGGATGGAAGAATTCAAGCGTCGGTACCGGTCGATGGTCAACGTGCTCCTCCTCGACGACCTGCACTTCCTGCAAAGCAAAAACATGCGAATGCTGCAGGAGGAGTTGGTGTACACCTTCAACACCCTGGACCTTGCGGGCAAGCGGATTGTAGTGGCCTCCCAGAAGGCTCCCCAGAAGCTCCGGGGACTGGACCGGGCGCTCCTCTCGCGACTCCGGGCCGGTCTCCAGGTGGAAATCCAGCCGCCGGACCTCGAAACCCGTCGGCAGTACGTGCTGTTCCAGGCCCGGCAGCGAGGCCTCAAGATCCCGCCCCGCCTGGCCACCCTCATCGCCGAAGAGGTCCAGGGAACCTTTCCGGATCTGGAAGGGGTCCTCAACAAAATCCAGGCGATGGTCACCCTGGTCCAAGTGCCCCTCACGCCGGACACGGTCCGCGAAATCCTGGCCGAATGGGCCCAGTCGGTGGAACTGCCCTCGCCAGCCCGGGTGCTCCAGACCGTGGCCCAGGTGTTCCGGGTGCGGCAGCGGGATCTTACCGGCAAAACCCGCCGGGCTCCGGTGGCCCAGGCCCGCCATGCGGCCGCTTACCTCCTCCACGAATTCCTGGAACTGCCCTTCAAGGAAATCGGTGCCCTGCTCGGGGGGCGCGATCACTCCACCATCATCCACAGCTATCGCACCGCCCGCACCCTGGTGGAAACCGATGAAATCTTCCGGAACCGGGTGGAAAGATGCCGCCGCTCCCTCGGATTCCTGTAGTTTTCCACCCCTTTCCCGCAGGTGTAAGTTCCTGGTGTTCTTGGGGATCACGGGGTTTTCCCCGTACACTCTAAACCAACAACCGGGATAGTTTGTCGAAAAGGAGGTCAAAGTTATGCGGTTTTCTGTGGATCGGGACGCTTTCCACGAGGCCCTTCAGGCCGTACTTTACGCCCTGCCCCGAACCACCACAACGGAGATCCGAAACAACGTGTACCTGAGCCTGAAGGATTCCCAGTTGCTGATGTACGGCGCCAACCTGGATTTCCACGTGGAATGGACCCTGCAGGTGGAGGGCGAGGAAGATGGTGCCGTGACCCTGCCCGGAAAAACCCTGGACAATATCGTGGGATCCGCCGATGCCACCACCCTCAAGATCGAGAGCCAGGGGTACAACGTCCGGATCCTTACCGGATCCGGCCGATACAACCTGCTGGGGCTGGATCCCGAGCAATACCTGCCCCGGCGGGAACTCAAGGAACCCCAACTGGTCCTTCGGGCTCCCCTGGGGATTCTCCAGAAGGCCAACGACACGGTGACCTTTTCGGCGGCCAAGGACGATCCGCGGCCGTATCTGAACGGCATCCTCGTACAGGTTCGGGATGGCGAACTTCGGTTTGTGGCCTCGGATTCCCATCGCTTGGCCCTGTACCGGGTGATGAGCGCCGATTTTGCTGGCCAGGCGGATGCCATCGTGCCCCGGGAGGCCTTTGAGTTCGTCAAGAAGCTCAAGGACGGCGATACCCAGGTGCGGCTCCTCTTCGGCGAGGGGTCCTGGGGCCTTGAGGCCAACGGCGTGCGGATGGTCACCCGCCTGATCGAAGGGCCCTATGCCAACTATGAAGACGTGATCCCCCGGCCCGATGGCAACACCCTGCAGGTGTCGCGCCCGGCGCTGGAACAGGCCCTGCGCCGCTTGATGATCGTGGCCGATCCGCCCACCTACCTCGTAAAGATGAGCCTGAGCGAGGGCAAGGTGGAACTCACGGCCACCTCCAGCAGCGTGGGTGAGGGAACCGAAACCCTGGAGGCCCGGTACATCGGGGAACCCCTGGAACTGGGCATCAACGCCCAGTCCTTTCAGGAGATCCTTCGGCACATCGACGACGATGAGGTCATCGTTCGCGTGTACTCCCCCACCTCGGCGCTCCGCATCGATCCGGCCCATCCGCTGGAGGACGAAAGCCTGCTCTACCTTACCATGCCCCTGCGGCTGGAATAATGGAAGACCTGGCGGTGTGGGAGCGCCGGCTGTGGGCGGCCCGGGCCGAACTCCTCAGGCGGCTTGAGGAACGGCGCCGACGCCTGGCCGGCCTGCAGGAGGACAACGAAAAACACTACTCCGACCACCCAGCCGATATGGCCCAGCTCGACCAGGAACGCGAGCGGGAAACCCTGCTGACCGAGCAGGAACTCTCGCAGCTCCGGGAAATCGAGGCCGCGCTGGACCGGATCCGAAACCGAACCTTCGGCCGCTGCGAACGCTGTGGAAACCCGATCGAGCCGGAACGCCTGGCCCTCCTGCCCTATACCCGGTACTGTGCCTCCTGTGCCCGCGCTCTGGAAACGTAAGCGCCTGACCCTCCTGACCGCCCTGGGGGTGCTGCTCCTGGACCAGGCCAGCAAAGCCTGGGTGATGGCCACCCTGCCCTATGGCCGACCGGTGCCCGTGCTGGACGACTGGATCCGGTTCCTCTATATCCGCAATCCCAACGCCGTGTTCGGCATTTCCCTGGGCAACGGCCCCGTCTATCTCACCCTGACACTGGCGGCCATCCTCGTACTGGTCATGCTGGTCCTGGTGGAACAGAACCGGTTTCTCCTGTTCCTCTACGGGCTATTTCTGGGCGGTGCGCTGGGCAACCTGCTGGACCGCCTGCGCTGGGGCGAGGTGGTGGACTTCGTGGACATGGGCATCGGTCCCTATCGCTGGCCCGGCGTGTACAACCTGGCCGATGCGGCCATCAGCATCGGCATCGTGCTGTATCTTTTGCATACCCTGTACACCTGGCGAAGACAACAAGGAGAGGCAACATGACCGCCTGGCTGCTGACGGCATTCGTTCTCACCAGTTTTACCCGCACCGAGGCCTGGCAAGCCGGGGGCGACCTGCACCGGGCCCTTTCGGCCGAAGACCTGGGCATGGCCGGTGCCCTGTTCTTCGATCCCGAATTGCATGCCAAAAACCCGGCCGCCCTGACAACCCGATCCGGCTGGTTCGTTGCCGCCGACCTGGACTACGGCTTTTACCGGGAATCCTGGCACACCTACGTGTACGATCGCTTTGACCAGACCATCGGCCAGGCCACCCTGTACAGCCGCCTGAACTCAGCCCTGGGCCCCGGCCTCCTGAGCCTGGCCTACAGCACCGGCCGCTGGGGCGTGGGCGTTTCCTATGACCCCGTCCGCGACTTTTCCTACGAGATGCAACGCGTGGTTCGGCTGGACGCCTATACCGAGGTAGAGGGGTTCTATGAGCAGGGCCAGGGCACCCTGGGGCGATACCAGGTGTCCCTGGCGTATCGACTGGGACCCCTGAACCTGGGCCTGGGACTTCGATACCTTACCGGCCGAAGGGAGCAGTTTTCGGACCACTGGACCGCCGACGGCGGCCGCGAAACCACCGAGCGCTCCTGGAGCCTTTCCGGAAGCGACCTCGTGGTGGCCCTGGGGTACCGGATGGGCTACCGGCTCAGGCTGGGAGTGGCGCAGAGCCTGGGCCACGCCTGGAGCCAGGAGGACGGCACCGTGCTCACCTGGGTGCCCCGGGAAACCGATCTGGCGGTGGAACTGATCCCCCTGCTCAGGGTGCCGTCCCGCATTGCCTTCCTCCTCCGCCGGGAGGCCCACTTCGCCCGGAAGGATTCGCTGTTCACCCGCTGGGTGTTTGCCCTGGGGATTGCCCACGATCTGCCCCTCGGGACCCGGTTTACCCTGGGGGCCCAGCTGCGGCGCCTGGAATCCCGAAAGATCTGGGTGCCGGTGTATGCCTTTGGTGTGCAGCAGGTGCTGGGCCGGGGCCTTTACGGCCGATTTGGCCTCGCGATCCAGCCGGTGCAGTACACCGAGTGGGTGCCCTTTGAAACCCAGGACCCCCAGAACTTCACGGTGGACGAAGTGCTGACCCGCGTATCGGTGGGCCTGCTGTACCGCCACTGAAACTGTCCCGAGAAGTCATAAGGTGAAGCCACCAGCCTTGAAACGGGATAGCTGGATCCGTCGCGACGCCGGCCGGGTCTTCACGCGGTTGGGTGACGAGGTGGTTTTGTTAGATCTGGAAAACGACGTGTACCTGAAGTTGAACGAGGTGGCTGCCCGGATCTGGGACCTGCTGGAACAACCCCGGCAGGTTCAGGAACTTTTGGCCATTCTGCTGGAGGAGTACCGGGTAGAACCCGCCCAGCTGGAGCAGGATCTGTACCGATTTTTGCAAGAAATGCTGCAGCGTGGTCTGGTGCATGTGGTCAAGGCCCCATGATGCTACGGCTCTGCAGCCTGGGGCGCCGGGGTGTGGATGACTTCCTGCTGTTCCTGGAGACCCTCTTTCTGCTGATGTTGGTGGCAATAGGCCTGCGCTGGATGCCCTTGAAAACCCTTCTGCGACATCTACCCCGGCCCCGAAGATTCTCCAGGCAATACCTGGATCCGGAGCGAGGACGGCGGGTTGCCTGGGCCCTCAATGCCGCTGCCCGACGGTTTCCGGGTTTCCAGAACTGCCTGGTTCAGGCACTGGCGGTGCACATCCTGTTGTTGCGTAGAGGCGTGGCTTCTGTGCTCCGCATCGGGGCTCCGGTTCAGGCCGAGGCCTTCGCCGCCCATGCCTGGATAGAGGTGGGCGGCCGGCCCTTGATCGGTGGGCCTGTAGAGCATTTCCAGGTTCTCTTTTCCTACCCATGACGTACCGGTATCGCCTGTTCGGCCTGACGATTCTTTCGGAGATCCCCCTGCCCGCCGATCCAGAGACCTTTTCTGGGGAACCACGCGTTCGGATTGCCCGGGGCACCGGCCACTGTGGGACCCCGGGGGAGGTGTTGGCCCGCTACACCGTGGGTGACCATACGGCCTACGTGCTGAGACAGTGCACTCAGGGGTACCACCTGGAATTTCCCGGTCGAAGCACGTTACGGTTCTCTTCAGATCTTCGGCAGGTTTGGGTGGATCCCCATCCCTCTGTGCCCCTTTCTTGGATTTCCCATTTGCTGGTGGGGGTCGTACCCGCCACCGTACTGACCCTGTCCGGGGAATGGGTGCTCCATGCCAGCGCAGTGGCCCTTTCCGAGGGAGCTGTGGCCTTCGCAGGCGCCATGGCTGCAGGCAAGACGACCCTGGCCGTCGCGCTTGCCCGGGAGGGAGCCCGTTGGGTCACCGACGACCTGCTCCGGGTTTTATTCCAGGAAGACGGCCCCCGGTGTATCCCCGGCCCGGCCTGGGCCCGGGTGCGTCAGGACCTTCTTCAGGCCCTGCCCTCTGAATGGCCTCGAGAACCGGGACCCGAAGGCCGAACCCTGGTTTGGATCCCCAGAGTCTCCGGAACCCCTCGGCTTCGTGCGGTGGTGTTTCCCGAAGTGACCTCCGACGTGCGGGAACCGGTGTTCGAGAAACTCGCTACCGACCGAGCCTTTCCCCGGGTGTTTGAAGGGGTGAAACTCCAGGCCCTTCTGGCTTCCCCGTTCCTGCAGGCACGCATGGATTTCGCCGCCCGGGTCGTTCAGCAGGTGCCGGTGTATCGCCTGCGGGTCCCCCGGGGCCTGGACGGACTCCTGCGGACGGCTCAGAGTCTTTTGCAGCGACTCGCATCCTGGATAGAACCGTGAGGCTGCTGCCCTTTTACGCCAATTTCTTCGCTGTAAAGGGCGCGGACTCCCGGGCCCTCGGTCGCGTTGTCCGGGCCCTCCGGGGTGCCGGGGATTTTCCAGAGATCTGGCATCCCCATCCCCACTGGGTCGTGGCACGATGCCCTCTGCCAAACAGCACACCCGCGGGAGAGAACCTGGAATCCCCGGGTTTCTTATTTGTGGAGGGACGGGAACGGATTGCTGCCGCCGAGAGGACGGGGCGTTTTCCTCAGAGGTTTCGTGAAACGGTGGATCACGAACCCGAACGCCTCGGGCGCTGGCCCGGCGACTTCGGACTTCTCCGAATTTCGCCTGCCGGCGATGCCCTTTTGGTTCGGTCGGTAGGAGGTCTTGTACCCTGGTACTACGGGCAGGTGGGCGATTTCTTTGTCGCCGCTACAAGACTGGAGTATATCGTGCGATTCCTTCCCCAGGAACTGCCCCTGGATCCGTTGCCCCATGCTCTGTGGAGCATGGGGTGGACAGGGTTCCCGTGGAATCGGACCTTTTTCCAGGACATCCGAATTCTGCCGAGGGGCACGTTTCTGAAGGTGGTCCAAGGTCGCCCTCGGGGGCCAGTGGCCTACTGGAACCCACCCCGGTTTTTCGTACGGTTCCCGAATCGCCGCGCCCTTGAGGAGCATGCCCGTGCCTATCGGAATCTTTTGATTCAGCACCTCCGACGAACCCTGGATCCGCGAGGCGGGAATCTCTTGACCCTCAGCGGTGGTGTAGATTCCTCTTCCCTCCTGGCCCTGGCAGCAGGGGTGGTGAAGGTGCCAGTAATGACCTGGTCTTTGATGCCACCTCGGGAGAAGAAAGCCGAATATCAACACGAACGATCCTACATCGCTCCCCTGAGAAAGCGGTATCAAGTTCAATCCTTCTGGGAAGTTCCCTATCCTGAGCAGGGGCTTGCAGCCCTGTGGCTTCGGGGTCCCCGCTTCGTGTTCCATGTGATCCACCCAGCCCTGTGTGATCTTACTCGGGTTCACCAGGAAGCACCGGTTTCCGTACTCTTTGGCGGTGAATTTGCTGACAACCTCGCCGGCCAAGCAGTCACCCTGCCCGACTGGTCGGAAAGCCTGTCACCCGTTCATCTTCTCTTTCTGCTGCCGGAACTGAAGCGAAAACCGCGCGATTTCCTTCTCTGGCTTCGGTATCGGCTTCGCCTGCTGCGCCGGATCCCTGTGTTGCCTATGCCCCGCGATTTGCTTCAGCAATCTCCCTTAGGCGGCCCCCTGAAACTGTTTCGGGCGGAGGTGGTGGAAGAGTACAGCGAGTGGTATGAGGAACAACGCCGGCGCTTTTACCAGGATCGGCCCCCGTGGCGGTACCTGAACCTGGAAACCTGCCTTTCCGATGGCTTTGTGGCCATGAACTGGGAGGGCACAAGTCCCCTGGGCATCCGCAGGTCCTTCCCCTTTTTCCATCGTGAGATCCTGGAGTTTGTGTTCCAGGTTCATCCGACAGAACTCTACGGAGGCGGGGTCAAAAAGATCCTGCGTCGAGCTTTGCACGGTCTTGTGCCCAGCCGGAACCTGTACCGACCCGACAAAGGGGGCTGGGGCCAGAGCCTGGACCTCGAGGCCCTGCGAACCCGGAAATATCCTGCCCCCTGGGCACTTTCTCCGGAACTCTTCAAGGACCTTTTACAGCCGCACCTTTTCCGTCCTTCCGGGTCTTTCTTCTCGTACGACGAGTATCGCCTGGTGATTCGCCTGGGGGTATTCCAGGAGGCCCTGTATCGCATTCAATCTGAGGCGTCCGCCAGCCCATCAGAAGCATAGCAGCCGGATAAAAGGGGGCAAAGGGCCCGCAGGACATCAAAATCCAGGAACACGGTCTGGAGGGATCCCCGCCAAGATTGACAATATCGGTCCTCCAAAGATAAAATCCTGGTACCCGAACCCCCCACTATAGAGGTGTTATGTGCAAGGAGGTATAGGCCATGGAGCAAAGGGTATCCGAGCAGCCTTCCCGGTTCCGTGCCCGGGAAAAAGCCCAGGATGACCGGAAACCCTATCGCCCTCCTCGGGTGGAGGTGCTGGGGCACCTCCGGGACCTAACCCGCGGAGCCCACGTGGGCGGACTCTTTGAAATCGGTACCTATAGTGCCCTTTGAGCCTTGAGGCTTCCCTGATGCTGGGGAGGTCTTGAAGGCCCATCGCGCAGCAAGCCTTGGGGTGGAGATTCTTCAGCCACCTTGCCGTAGGCGGGTGGGGCGCATACAATATTGAGCCCAGAGGTCGGGGCGTAGCGCAGTCCGGTTAGCGCGCTTGGTTCGGGACCAAGAGGTCGGTGGTTCAAATCCACTCGCCCCGACTTTTCTTTTCCATGCCCCATCACTCCAGGATCCTTTCCGTGATCGGCCCGAGCCACCCCTCCCCTGAAGTCGCCCGCGATGCCTATCTCCTGGGCCGGTTTCTGGGGCAAAAGGGGGCTATTGTGGTCTGCGGCGGCCTCGGCGGCGTGATGGAGGCCGTGAGCCGCGGCACCCACGAGGCCGGTGGGCTCACCGTGGGGATCCTGCCCGGGGCCGATCCGAAAGCCGCCAATCCCTATGTTCGGGTTCCTCTCGCCACGGGCCTGGGCCATTTCCGCAACTACCTGGTGGTGGCGGCCGGCACGTTGGTGCTGGCCGTGGGCGAAAGCCGGGGCACCCTCAGCGAGGCCACCATGGCGCTGACCCTCGGCAAGCCGGTGTGGGCCCTGCACTGGCGCACGCCGCTGGAGGGTTTACAATCCTTCGCGAACCTGACGGAACTTCAGGAGGCCCTTCTTCAATGGTGGAACTCACCGGCCGGTCGCTGACCCTGGCGCAGGTGGAGGCCGTGGCCCGGCGCCATGAGCCCGTTCGCCTGGCGCCCGAGGCCCGCGACCGGGTGGCCCGGGGGCGGCAGGTGGTGGACTCCCTGGATCCCTCCCGCGCCTATTACGGCATCAACACCGGCGTGGGCCGGCTCGCCGACCGGGTGATCCCGCCCGAGGAGGTTCGCCAACTGCAGGTGAACATCGTGCGGAGCCACGCCGTGGGCGTGGGGCCGGAACTGGCCGCCGACCAGGTGCGGGCCGCCATGCTGCTCCGGGCCAACAGCCTGGCCTCGGGCTACTCGGGTGTGCGCCCGGAGGTGCTGGAGCATTTGCTCGCCCTGTTGAACCACGACATCCTGCCGGTGGTGCCGTCGCGCGGGTCGGTGGGGGCCTCCGGCGATCTGGCGCCCCTGGCCCATATCGCCCTGGCGCTGATCGGCGAAGGCGAGGTTTGGTTCCAAGGAGAGCGAAGGCCGGCGGCCGAGGCCCTGCAGCAGGTGGGGCTCCGGCCCCTCACCCTGGAAGCCAAGGAGGGCCTTGCCCTGATCAACGGCACCCAGGTGAGCACCGCGGTGCTGGCCCTGGCCCTGCTGGACGCCCGGCGCCTCCTGCACTGGGCCCATGCCATCGCCGCCCTTACCTTCGTGGCCCTGCGGGGGATCCCCCGGGCCTTTGACCCCATCGTGTTTGATCTTCGGCCCCATCCCGGGGCCCGGCGGGCGGCCGAGGCCCTGCGAACCTGGCTCCAGGGGGCCCGGTACACGCCCCGCCATCCGGTGCAGGACGCCTATTCCCTGCGGTGCATCCCCCAGATCCACGGGGCCGTGGCCGATGCCCTGGACTATGTGGAACGGGTGGTTTCCGTGGAGATCAACGCCGTGACCGACAACCCCCTGGTGCTGCCCGAGGGCGAGGTGCTCTCCTGCGGCAACTTCCACGGCCAGCCGGTGGCCTTCGCCGCCGACCATCTGGCCACGGTGCTCGTGGCCCTGGCCGGCCTGTCGGAGCGCCGCACCTTCCGGCTCATGGATCCCGATCTTTCGGGGTTGCCGGCCTTCCTGACGCCTGCCGGAGGCGTGAACTCGGGCTTCATGATGCTCCAGGTGACCCAGGCGGCCCTGGTATCCGAGAGCAAGGCCCTGGCCCATCCGGCCTCGGTGGACTCGTTGCCCACCTCGGCCAACCAGGAGGACTATGTGTCCATGAGCATGGCCGCCGCCCTCAAGGCCTGGCAGGTGCTGGACCACACCCGCGAGGTGCTGGGCATTGAACTCCTGGCGGCGTTGCAGGCCCTGGATCTCCTGGAAGCCGAGGGGGTGCCTCCCCGGATCCGGGCGCTCCATCAGGCCCTCCGGCAGCACCTGGCCCCGGTGCACGAAGACCGGGTGCTGCAGCCCGACCTCGCCACCGTGCGCCGGATCCTCCGCGAGCACTCGGTGCAGGATTTCGTGGCATAGGTCCCTTCGCCTCTCGGGTTCTCCGGCACAAATACCCCTGCCCTTCATCCTCCGGTCGGTTTTCCCCGGGATTCCAGCGCTGTGCGGGGAATCCACCTCACCAGGCCCTGTGGGGTCCAAGGGAAAGCGCGGTAGCACGTCTCAGGCCGGTGCGGGACGGGCCTCCGGGGGCCGTCGGAACCAGAGCACCAGGAACAGGGAATCCAGGGCCAGGTACAGGGCACCGGCCCAGAACACGGCGGCCAGCCCGAGGGTGTCGAACACCCATCCCGAAAGAATGGGGCCCAGGATCATGCCCAGGGCGAAGGACGACTGGTTCACGCTGATGGCCGTGGCTAAGGTGCCGGTGCGCTGGCCCTCGCGGGCGGCGATGCCCAGGGCCGCCGGTGCGCTCAGAGCACCGGCCAGGGAAAGCAGGATACCCAGGCCCAGGAACCCCCAGAAGGTGTGGATCCGGGGCAGAAAGAGCAGGAGCAGCGCCGTGGCCCACAGGGTGAAGTGCAGGATATAGCCCTTGCGGCGCGTGCGGTCCACGACCCAGCCCCCGGGAAACTGCAACAGCGACAGCAGCAGGATCTGCACGGTCAACACCCATCCCACCTGGGTTTTGCTGAGGCCGTAGGTCACGGCCAGGATGGGAAAGAAGGTGAACAGGGTGGACCGGGCCATGGCGTAGCCCAGGCGATACACCAGAAGCGACTGGATCACGCGGTTTTTCAGGGTTTCGCGGAGCGGCGCGTTGCCCTGCCGGGCCGGCGCAGCCGGGGCCATCTGGGCGGGCAGGGCCGAGGCCAGGGCCAGGGCGCCCAGGGCCAGGACCCCCACCACCGGGAACACCGCGCGGATGCCCCAGGTATCGGCGATCCAGCCCCCGAACACCGGCGCCAGTCCGAAGCCCAGGAAGAACACCGAGGCGTAGAGCCCCAGGTAGGAGGACAGGCGTTGGCTGGGTGCGGCCTGGGCGATGACGCTGCCGGCCACGGGGTTGAAGAACCCGGCGGCGAGGCCCTGGGAGATGCGGCCCCACAGGAGCTGGGGATACGACCGGCTGATGCCGTACATGAGGGCGCCCAGCACATGGAACCCGAAGGCAGTTTGCAGGAGCAGCCGGGGCCGGCCGGTGCGGTCGTAGAGCTGGCCCACCCAGGGGCCCAGGAACATGCGAACGATGTCGGACCCCGAAAAGATCAGGCCGATCCAGAAGCCGGAGGCGCCCAGTTCCCGGGCGAACACCGGCAGGATCGGTGCCAGGAGGCCGATGATGAGGGCGGCCAGAAAGGTGAGGGCGACGGCGACCCGAAGCCCCCGGCGCCGGTCGGCATCAGTAGCGGAAACTGCTTCCACCGATGAACTCCCGGAGGATGGAGGTGGGCGGCACCTCGGTGGGCAGCATCCCCAGGAAATGGGACAGCAGGGTGATCAGGCGTACGGCATCGGCGTACTCCGGCACCTCCGGGCTGATCTCCTCTAAGAGGGGTTCGGCGTAGAGTTTGAGTACGGCCAGTTCGTACAGCAGGGCCGAGTTGAACATGGTGTCCACATTCTCCTGGTACGGAAAGATTTGCCGCTCCTCGTTGCGCCGCACGTTGCCCCACATGCGCAGGGTATCCAGGGCGCTGTGGCCCCGGAACAGGTGGTCGCGTACGATCCGGCGGATCAGCCGGGTATCGGAGGTGGAAATCCGGTTGTGGGCGTCGATGCCGATCTGGGTGAGGGCGCTCACATAGATGCGGTACCGGGCCTCTTCGGGCACCATGCTGGAAATCCGGGGGTTCAGGGCGTGGCTCCCCTCCAGGAGCACGATCTGGGAGGGCGCGAGTTTCAGGCGGCGGCCCCGCGGGGCCCGGCGGCCGGTTTTGAAGTTGAACCGGGGGATTTCTACTTCCTCACCCCGCCAGAGCCGCTGCAGGTGATCCTCCAAAAGGGGCAGATCCAGGGCTTCCAGGGCGTCAAAGTCGGGCTCGCCGTTCTCGTCTCGGGGCGTCTTGTCACGGTCCACGAAGTAGTTGTCCAGGGAGATGACTACGGGCTGGAGTTCGTTCACCCGCAGCTGGATGGCCAGGCGTTTGGTAAAGGTGGTTTTGCCCGAGGACGACGGGCCGGCGATGAACACGAAGCGCAGGTTCTGCTTTTTGCGGATTTCGGTGATCTCGTCGGCGATGGCGGCGATGCGTTTCTCGTGCAGGGCCTCGGCGATCTTGATGAAGTCGGACACGTTGCCCCGGGCGATCAGCCGGTTCAGGGCGCCGGCGTTCTGTACGCCCAGGATGCGCACCCACCGAGCCGACTCCTCAAAGGTGCTGAAGAGTTTGGGGCGTTCCCGCAGGGGCAGGAGCATCCGGGGATCCGTGCGCTCGGGCAGAAGCAGCACCAGGCCCGGTGGGTACCGCAGGAGGTCAAACTTCTTCAAGAGGCCGGTGCTGGGCACGAGCGGCAGGTACGAGTAGTCGATGAAATCGCCCATCCGGTACACGAAGATGCGCTGGTGTTCGGGCATGTACTTGAACAGGAGCACGGCATCCTGGCGGCTGCGGATCCGCGAAAAGAACTTGACCCCGCTTTCCTCGTCGATGGCCTGGGGGGTGATGGGCAGGTCGGCGGCCACCAGCTCCTTCATAGTGGCTTTCAGGCGTTGCAGGTCGGCCTCGGAGATCTTCTGGCGGCTCTCAAACTCGCAGTACAGGCCGTTGCTGTAGTGGTGGAGCACGTAAAGTTTCTGGCCCGGGAACACTTGGGCGGCGGCGGCAGTTAAGAGGAAGGCCGCGCTGCGTTCGTACACCCGGATGCCGTCCAGGCTGGATTGGTCCACGAATTCCAGGCGGATATCGTCCACCGGCTTATAATGCAAACTCACGAGTTTGTTGTCCACATGGGCGGCCACAATGGGATAATCGCCGGTTTCTGGGTTCACATCCACAAGAATATCCAAAAGACGGACGCCCTCTTCGTAAGTCCTTGTGGATCCGTCCGGGAAGGTCACCACGATGGTTTTCTTCATAGGCACCTCCTGAGGGGCCTCCAATCTTACGCCCGGGGTTCTTCAGGGGCAAGGAGGATCAATCCTTGCGGTAATGGGTGCCCCGGCTTTCGGGGTTGCGGAGGGCCGATCGGGCCACCACCAGGGCCGTCTGGAGGCCGTTCCGGAGCTCGATCAGCCGCGGACAGAGCCGGGTGTGGCGGTAGAAGGTTTCCACCTCCAGCCACAGGTGCCGGAGATCGCGCACAGCCCGCCGGAGCCGCTCCCGGGTTCGCACCACCCCCACATAGTTCCACATGATGTGCTTGAGGGTGGCCCAGTCCTGCTGGATGAGCGCGGGATCGGGGTCTTCGGTGCCCGTGTCGATCCACTCGGGAATGTCGTACCGCCGGGGGTCTTCCAGGTCCGGAAAGTCCTCCTGCACCGCCCGGGCCACCCGATCGCCGAACACCAGGCCCTCCAGCAGGGAGGTGGAAGCCAGGCGGTTGGCACCGTGCAGGCCAGTACAGGCCACCTCGCCCACGGCATAGAGCCCCTTCAGCAGGGTGCGGCCCCAGAGGTCGGTTTTCACCCCGCCGCAGGCAAAATGCACCA
This sequence comes from Caldifarciminota bacterium, assembly GCA_015489295.1. Next base: position 4,640 of record WGAB01000291.1, on the reverse strand, counting down.
CGGGCACCACCGGAATCGGTTGCTGAGTAATGTCGATGCCCTTTTCGAGGAGTTTCCGGTACAGCCCCGGAAACCGCCGGCGGATGAACTCCGGCGGCCGGTAGGAGGCGATGTCCAGGAGCACGTAGCGGTACCCGTGGAGGGTCATCTCCTCGTGGATCGCCCGGGCCACCACATCGCGGGGAGCCAGGGAGCCCAAGGGATGGTACTTCTTCATGAAGGGCTCGCCGGAGGGGGTCTTGAGCACGGCCCCTTCCCCGCGCATGGCCTCGGTGATCAGCAGGTTCTGCTCCTCCTCGCTGTACAGGGCCGTGGGATGAAACTGGATGTACTCCATGTTGATGAGCCGGGCGCCGGCCCGGTAGGCCATGGCAAAGCCGTCGCCCGTGGCGCCCTTGGGGTTGGTGGTGTGCAGGTAGATCTGGCCCAGGCCGCCGGTGGCCAGCACCACGGCCCGGGCCAGAAAGCGGTACACCCGGCCCTCCTTGCGGTGATACGCGTAAACCCCCACCACCGCGTCGGGGGCGTACCGGTGCAGGGGATGGGCTCCGTGGTGCTCCGGCGTGATCAGGTCCACGGCCACATGGCCGGGAAACAACATCAGGTTGGGCTGCCGGGCAAGGTAGCGGATCAGGGCCCGCTCGATGGCTTTGCCGGTTTCATCGCCCACATGGAGGATGCGGGGCACGGAATGGGCGGCTTCGCTGGTCAGGTGGTACCCGCCGTCGGCCCGGTCGAAGGGCACCTGCAGGGTGTGGATCAGGATCTCCTGGAGCACCCGGGGGCCTTCCTCGGCCAGGATCCGGGCAGCCTCGGGCAGGCTGGCGCCGGCCCCGGCGCGAAGGATGTCCTGGACCAGCGCCTCGGGGTCCCCCTCACCCTGGAACACGATGCCGCCCTGCGCCAGTAGCGTAGCGGTATCCTCAGGCTGCTCGGCCTTGGTCATGACCCCCACCGAGAGGCCGGCCTGGGCCAGGCGCAGGGCAGCCGTTCCTCCGGCAATGCCTGTGCCTATCACCAAAACATCAAAGGGTTCCATGGTTCTGAAGCCGCTTTAAAAACCGATCCAGCAGGCGTTGGTGGGCCTCAAAGGCCAGGGCCGGGGGCTCCAGAAAGAACCGGGCCTCGGCCGCATCGTCGCCGGGTACCGGTTCCCCTGTGGGGCAGGCCACGGCGTAGCCGATCACCACCACCCGGCCGAAGAACCGGCTCCTTTGGGATACCACGTCAACTAAGCCCTGGAGGGTGCCGGTAAGGCCGGTCTCCTCCTTGAGTTCCCGGAGCACCGCCTCCTCGGGGTCCTCATCCAGTTCCAGGAATCCCGAGGGCAGGGCCCATTCGCCGGCCCGGGGCTCCACCCCCCGGCGCACCAGCAGTACGCCCTCCCGGGGTCGGTACACCAGGGCGGCCACCGCCGGCAACGGATTCTCGTAGATCCAGCGATCACAGCGGGGGCAATATAGGCGGAGCCGTCCTTCACGCCGGCGGTGCTCCAGGGGGGAACCGCAGTAGGGGCAAAATCGGAACGGATACGTGGGTCTCAAAGGCACCAAGGCGGAGGGTGAGGGACTCGAACCCCCAAGGGGCTTGCGCCCCGGCGGATTTCAAATCCGCTGCCTTACCCATTCGGCGCAACCCTCCGCTGCACCTAAATTGTAACGCGCCGCGAAGGCGGGGGAATCGAGGGGCAGGCAAAGAAAAAGTGCCGGCGGAGGGACTCGAACCCCCGACACGCGGATTATGATTCCGCTGCTCTAGCCAACTGAGCTACGCCGGCACAGGCCCCATTATTCTACGAAGCCCGGAAGGGTTCTGCAAGGGGACCGTTGGGTCGCCCGCTCCGGCGTTGTATCATACTTATGCCATGAACAAAAACCAGGAACTGGCCCGGATCTTTGACCGCATGGCCGACGCCCTGGAATTCCTGGGCGAAATCCCCTTCAAGGTGGTGGCCTACCGCAAGGCCGCCCGCGTGCTGGAAGACCTGCCCGAGGACATTGAGGAAATCTACCGCAAGGGCGGCATGGCCGCCCTCATGCGCCTGCCCGGCATCGGCGAGGGCATCGCCAAGAAAATCGCCCAGTACCTGGACCAGGGCCGCATTGACCGCTACGAAGAGGTGATGAAACAGGTGCCCCAGGACCTCCTGGACCTCATGGAGGTGCAGGGCATCGGCCCCCGAACCCTCCGCCTGGCCTACGAAAAGCTGGGCGTGCGCACCAAGGAGGACTTCAAACGGGTGCTGGAGGACGGCTCCCTCGCCCGCCTGCCCGGCATGGGCCCGAAAAAGATTGAGAACATCAAAAAAGGCCTGGAACTCTACGAGCGCATGGCCCAGCGGATTCCCCTGGGCGCCGCCTATCCCCTGGTGCAGGCCATCGTGGAGGCCCTCCGCCAGGTGCCCGAGGTGCTGGAGATCTCACCCGCCGGCTCCTTCCGCCGCATGAAGGAAACCGTGGGCGACCTGGACATCCTGGCCGCGGCCCGGCCCGAGCACGGCCGCAGCATCATCCAGAAGTTCGTGTCGCTGCCCCAGGTGACCCGGGTGCTCGCCGCCGGCGATACCAAGGGCTCGGCCATCTTCCAGGATCGGTACCAGGTGGACCTGCGGGTGGTGCCGCCGGAATCCTACGGCGCCGCCCTGCAGTACTTTACCGGCTCCAAGGCCCACAACGTGCACCTTCGGGGCATTGCCCGGAGCATGGGCCTCAAGATCTCCGAGTACGGCGTGTTCCGGGGCGCCGAAAAGATCGCCGGCGAAACCGAGGAAAGCGTGTACAAGGCCGTGGGCCTCGTGTGGATCCCGCCGGAACTCCGCGAAGACCGGGGCGAGATTGAGGCCGCCCAGAAGGGCAAACTGCCTCGTCTTGTGGAATACGACGAGATCCGCGGCGACCTCCATGTGCACTCCAAGTACTCCGACGGCACCGCCACCCTGGAGGAACTGGTGCGCTTCGGCCGGAAGATGGGCTACGAGTACATCGCCGTGTGCGACCATTCCCAGAGCGTCAAGTACGCCCACGGCCTGGAAATCGACCGGCTGCGGAAGAAGAACGCCGAAATTGACCGCATCAACGCCCGTCTTGAGGGCTTTCGGCTCTTGAAGGGCACCGAGGTGGACATCCTGCCCGATGGCTCCCTGGATTATCCCGACGAGGTGCTGGCCGAACTGGACTTCGTGGTGGCCTCGGTGCACCAGTGGCGCAAGGACGAGGATGCCACCGAGCGTATCCTCCGGGCCATGGAAAACCCCTATGTGCACGCCATCGGCCACCCCACGGGCCGGCTGATTTCCACCCGCGAGGGCTACCGGGTAGACATTGAGGCCCTGGTGGAAAAGGCCCGGGAAACCGGCACCTTCCTGGAGATCAACGCCTATTACGAGCGGCTGGACCTCAACGATGTGCACGCCCGGCTCGCCGGCGAAAAGGGCGTGCTCCTGGAGATCGGCACCGACGCCCACCAGGCCGGCCAGCTGTGGCAGATCCGCCTGGGCGTAGGGGTGGCCCGCCGGGCCTGGCTCGGCCCGCAGCAGATTGTCAACACCCGGCCCCTGGCCGAACTCCTGGACCTGCTCCAGGCCAAACGCAAAAAGATGGGTGTCCTTTAAGGGGTTTTGGCGCTATAGCGCCAAAACCCCTTAGAAACAAGGCACCCTTTCCCGGATGCTGTTCTCCAGCCGCGGCCGGAAACGGCCCGTTCCTTGCAGGCCCTATGCGCCGCACCTATAATCGGGGCATGATCCGCGCCATCGTGTTTGATCTGGATAACACCCTGGTGGACTTCATGCGCATGAAGGAGGCGGGGGTGGAGGCGGCGGCCGAGGCCATGATCGACGCCGGCCTCAAGATGCCCAAGGACGAAGTCGTCCGCAAAATCTACGAGATCTACGACGAGGTGGGCATTGAGGACCAGCGCATCTTCAACCGGTTTTTGCAGCGCCACCTCGGCTACGAAGACCCCCGGATGCTGGCCGCCGCCATCGTGGCGTATCGCCGCGCCAAGGATGCGGCCCTCGTGCTCTATCCCCATGTGCGGTACACCCTTATGGAACTCCTGAAACGGGGATACCGACTCGCCGTCGTGTCCGATGCGCCGCAGCTGCAGGCCTGGACCCGCCTGGTGCAGGTCGGGCTCCACGACTTCTTTGAGGTGGTGGTCACCTACGACGACACCGGCGAACGCAAGCCCTCCCCCAAGCCCTTCCGTGTGACCCTGGAGAAACTTGGCGTGGAACCGCGGGAGGCCATGATGGTGGGCGACTGGCCGGAACGCGACATCACCGGCGCCGCCCACCTGGGCATGGTTACCGTGTTCGCCCGCTACGGCGATACCTTCGGCACCGTGAACTCCGGCGCCGATTACGAGATCAACGACATCATTGAACTCCTGGACATCCTGGACCAGATCAAGGCCAAGGAGCCGCCCCGTGAAGACTGCTGACCTGGCCCGCCGGATCCACGCCCGGCTCGTGGGCGATCCCCAACGGGAAATCCGCGGCGTAGCCCTGCCCGAGGAGGGCGGCGACGATCGGCTGGTGTTCCTGTTTTCCGAAAAGGCCCCCCTGAAAACGCCGGTGGGCGCCGTCGTGGCCCGCGAGGCCCGGGATATGGATGGCGTCGGCGCCTGGCTCCTCGTGG
>WGAB01000290.1 GCA_015489295.1 Caldifarciminota bacterium | reverse complement strand
GACCCTCGAGCGGCTCGCCCGGGCCGGGGTGCAGGTACGGCTGGACCGCCCCGGGCAAACCGCCCATGCCAAGATGCTCCTGGTGGACGACCGCTGGCTGCTCGTGGGGTCCACCAACTGGACCTATTACGCCCTCACCCACAACCTGGAGACCAACGTTTTGATCCGCGGAGGCCTCGCCGTGCAGCAGGAGCGGGCCTTTTTCGATTCCCTGTGGCAGCAGAGCCTTCCCCTGGAGCAGGCAGCCGCCGGGGCGAGGGTGCGGCCGGATACCGCTGTGTCTTCGCCCATCGCCCGGATCCTGGCGCGGCCCGAGGCCTACCATGAGAAGCACCTGGTGCTCACCGGCCGGGTGCGAAACCTCCGGCAGAGGTTTTCCCGCCGGGGAAACCCCTATACCCTTTTCCGCCTGGACGACGGACAGGCCTCGTTGAAGGTGTACCTGCGGGGGCATCCGCCCCTGGAGGAGGGCCAGTGGGTACGGGTGGAAGGGGTGTTCTACGCGGTCAAACAGGTGGGCCGCCTCAAGTTTTACAACGAACTCACCGCCCAGCGGATAGAACCGGTGGAGGAGCCATGAGTGACGAGAAGAAGCCACAGCACAAAAGCCGCACCCAGATGAGCCAGGGCGCCCTGGGCATGGGCCTGGTGCTCCTGAAGGAGGGCGACCCCTGCCCCCATTGCAAGATCGGCAAGATCACGCGGAACGCCAACGGCGACCTGGAATGCAACCTCTGCGGCTACGGCCGCGTGCCCCGCAAGTGTTAGCCCGGAGGCTTTTGTGGGCCGGAGAAAAACCTGGCGCGAGAAGCTCTATGGGCCGTCCCGGAAGCTGCCCCGGGTTGAGCCCCTGAGGGGCCGGCTCCGGGAGCGCTGGGGCGAGGGGACTTTGCTGGTGCCGTCGCCGCTGGAGGTCCTGGAACTCATGCGGGCGGTACCCCGGGGCCACGTGCTCACCCAGGAGGCCCTTCGCCGGGTGCTGGCCCGGCGACACGGGGCCACCCTGACCTGTCCCCTGACCACCGGCATCTTTGTAAACCTCGTGGCCTGGGCCAGTGAGGAGGCGCGAGCGGAGTCTGGCGAGGTGCTGGCCCCGTACTGGCGAACCCTCAAAAGCGGGGGCAGGCTGAACCCCAGGTTTCCCGGGGGCCGGGAACGGCAACGGGCCCTGCTGGAGCAGGAGGGGCTCCGGGTGGATTCCCGTCGGTGGCAGGTGGTGGCATGGCAGGAGGTCCTTTGGGTTCCGGCAGGGTAACGCCTGCCGGAGTCACCGCGCCACCACCGTCACCCTTAGATCGCGCTCGCTCGCGGTGTGGCGGGTGAGGTGGCGGAACTGGTACACCCTGCGGAACCCCGAACGGTTCAGCAGGGTTTTGAGGGTTTTCAGGGGGTAACCTCGTTCCAGGTGGGTTTCATCGTACCGGCGGTAACAGGTGGACTCGTTTCCCTCGGGGACCAGCACGGTAAAATCCAGGCGGGACAGGTGGTTGTGGGGCAGGTAGCTGGTGCGCCAGAGGGTGATGAGGCCGCCGTGCTCCTTGACCTTGGTGTCGTTGCCCCAGTAGTTTTCCAGGGCGTAGATGGTGTTGACATCGAACACGAAGACGCCGCCCTCGCGGAGGTGCCGCCGGACGTTCTCAAAGGTTTGCGTGAGTTCCAGTTCGGTGAGCAGGTTGTTGAGGCTGTCGAACAGGGAGATGACGGCATCGAACTGCTTGCGGAACGCGAAGTGGCGCAGGTCGGCGGCCACGAGGGGCACGTCGGGCCCCAGCTTCTTTCGGGCTTCCCGCAGCATGGCCACGCTCCGGTCGAGCCCCACCACGCGGTATCCCCGCTGTTTCAGGAGCAGGGTAGGGGTGCCGGTGCCGCAGGCCAGGTCCAGCACCTCGTGCACCTCGCCCCGAGCCCAGTGGAAAAAGGATTCCACGTAGTTCACCCAGCCCTCGTAGTCCACATCCTGCATGATGCGGTCGTAGAAGGGCGCGATGGTTTCAAAGGGCTGGGGGCGTTTCCGACGAAAAGAACGCATGGAGCGCCTCCACCACCGTCCGGACCTGCTCCGGGGTCATGTGGCTGTACAGGGGCAGGGTGAGTTCGCGTCGGCCGAAGTCTTCGGTATGGGGCAGGCGGAGGGTTTCGGTGCCGTAGCGTTCCCGGAGCAGGCGGAACCGGTGTACCGGGGGGTAGTGGATGGAGGTCTGGATGCCCCGATCCTTGAGGAAGTGCATGAGCGGCGCCCGGTCTTCGGGCCGATCCAGGAGCACCGGAAAGATGTAGTGGCTGCCGGTTTCCAGGGGAGCGTCGACCGGCTTCAGGGGCAGAGGGTGCTCCCTGAGGAGGGATCGGTACAGGGCCACGCGTTCCCGCCGCCGGGCCACCTCCCGGGGGAGTTTCTGGAGGCGGACCCGGGCCAGGGCAGCGGCCAGTTCCGTGGCCCGGTAGTTGAACCCCAGGGCCACCACGTCGTAGGTCAGGGCCTGCTGGCGGTACCGGTCCCAGGTGAGGGAGGTCATGCCGTGGCTGCGCAGGAGTCGGGCCGTGCGGGCAAAGTCGGGGTTGGGGGTGGCCAGGGCGCCCCCCTCGCCCACCGGCAGGGTTTTGTTGGCAAAGAAGCTGAAGGCCGTGAGATGGGCGGTGGAACCCGCGGGCCGGCCGTCGGGCCGAAGGCCGCCGGTGGCATGGGCCGCGTCCTCGATGAGCAAAAGGCCCCGGTCTTCGCACAGCCGATAGAGGTCTTCCAGGCCCTGCTGCAGGCCGTTGTACGAGACAAAGACCACAGCCCGGGTTCTGGGGGTGATCAGGGGTTCCACGGTTTCCGGTCCGATCACGGGTTGTTCCGGTGACCGCAGGTCGGCGAACACCACGCGAACCCCCATCCAGAGGAGGGGCGACACGGTGGCAATAAAGGTCATGGAGGGCACGATGACCTCGTCGCCGGGTTGCAGGCCTGCCGCCAGGTAGGCCAGGTGCAGGGCCGTGGTCCCCGAGGAGGTCATCACCACCTCCTGGCCGCCCAGGTACCGGCCGAACTCTTCTTCAAAGGCCAGGGTTTCCGGGCCCTGGGTGAGCCAGCGGCTCTGGATCACCCGCCGAACTGCGGCCTCCTCCTCGGGGCCGTAGTCCAGGTCAAACAGCGGTACCGCCCAGGCCGATGGGGTCATTGCTCTTTAGGATAAAGCCCTCGAAGCAGCACAGGGAAAACAAGGGCTCCAGGGCCATCGGTTTTTTGGAGGATTTGTCAATTTTCCGGCGGAGCGGGAGGGGAGAGATGCTGCACCGCCCAGCGATACACCTGCTCCCGAACCTCGGCATCGGGCAGGATCAGGTACAGGCCCCGGAAGGCGTCCAGCCGGGAGGGCCGGGCGAAGGGCGACAGGAACACGCCGTTTTTGTCCTGTGCCACGCGGCGGAACCGGCTCCAGGGGTAATGGACCTTGCCCCAGAACCGGTGCACGGTGATTCCCTCGGGGTCCAGGACGTAGCGGGTGGGGGTGATAAAGGAGAGGTTGGCGCCCAAAAGGAGCACGAAGGCCAGGAGGCCCCAGTACAGGCCAAAGGCCCAGCCGAACACCAGGGGCACCAGGATCAGCACCGCCACGAAGAAGGCCAGTTTTTTCCGATTCCGGGCGGGCCACACGCGGATTTCCAGGGTGCGCGCGGACCGGCTCATGGCAGCGCCCCCCGGGCCAGGGCGGCATACGGGCTCTGGGGGAACCGCTGGATCAGTTGTTGCCAGAGGGTGCGGGCGGTGGCCGTGTCCTGCAGGGCGTCCTGGTGGATCCGGGCGGCCCGGTACAGGGCCAGGGCGGCCCAGGACGTGGTATCCTGCTCGGCGAGTTCCCGATAGAGCCCCAGGGCCACGTCCAGGTGGCCCTGTTCCTCGGCGGTTCGGGCCCGCAGGAAGAGGGCGGCCGGCGAGGGGTGGGACGAAGGGCCAGAACCCTGGGGAACCCCTGGCGCACGGGCCGTAAGGTACCGCTGGATTTCCGGCAGGAGTTCGGGGGCGGTTTGCAAGAGATCCAGGAGGGTGAGGGCCTCGGCGGCCCAGGGATCGGCCGGGTGGTGCAGCACGAAGCGGCGGATCAGGGTATCGGCCCGGGCCCTGCGGCCCTTGAGGAGGGCCAGGAGAATCCGCAGGCGTTCGCCCTCCGGGCCGGAAATCCGGGCCGCCAGGCTTTCGGCCCGGGCGGTATCCCCCTCGAGCACCTTTGCCCAGGCCACGAGGTCCAGGGTGGTGGAATCCGCGTACCGCGGCACCTCCCGGGTTTGGCCCAGCTGGAGCAGGTATTCCAGGAACTCGCGGCGCCCCCGGGGCAGGGCACGTCGATAGGCCTCTAAGGCCGCTCTGGAATCCCCGAGCTGACGATGGACCTGGGCCAGGAGGAGCCAGGCCTCCGGGCCTCGGCGGTCCTCGGGGATGGCCTGCAGGAGTTGGAGGGCGTCGGCCACATCGGCCTCGGCCAGGGCCTCGCGGGCCAGGAGCGCCAGGGTTTGGGGATCCCGGGCCTTCAGGGCCTCGCGGTACGCGTCCTCCCGCCGACCCTTTAACAGGTACAGTCGGCTGAGCAGCACATGACCCGCTTCAAAGTCGCCCAGGCTCCGGAGGACGGCTCGGGCATCCTCCAGGTCTACGAAGGGGGCCAGCCGGGCCAGTTCCCGCAGGGGCCAGCGGAGATCGCCGGTTTGGCGGGCCACCTCAAAGAGCCAGCGCAGGGCCTCGGGAAAATCGCGGCGCTGCAGAGCCTCAAAGTAATGCTGACGGCCAAAGGGATCGGCGCCCAGGACGTGGCGCACCGTGTCGACCCACTCCGGCAACAGGAACCGCCAGGGAGAGGTCTTGAGCCGCACATACACCCCGGTGAGGACCGAGGGCTGGGCGGTTTCATGGGGAAGGCGGAAGAGGTACCGGCGGAGCCGCAGGGTATCGGTCCCCTGGAGGCACAGGTCCAGGGCCCAGCGGGTGATCCGGGCGTCGGGCCGCAGCGCGTAGGCCGAGTCCAGGAGGGCCAGGGCGGCCTCGGGTCCCTGGCGCCGACGCAGAAGGCTGGCCATCGTCTGGATGCTCCGCAACCCCTGCTGGGGGTTCGTGCGGTAGAGTTCCAGGGCCCGACGGGCCTCGGGTGTGAGAAGCAGGAGAGCCCAGAGCAGAAGGCGGAGCATCACGGGGAGGTCACCCCCATTTCCCGGGCCAGGGTTTCCAGCGCCTGCCGCAGGGCCTCGTTGAAGGCCCGGCCCTTTTTGTCCTGGGGGAAGTCTTCGACCCGGAGGGCAGGGCCGAAGCGCACCCGGGGCGGGGCCTTCCGCAGGAGCCACCGGTGGAACGGCTGCCGGTTGTTGAGGATGAAGGCGGGCACCACCGGGGCTTTGGAATACTTGGCCAAAAGGTACACGCCGGGTTTCAGGGGCAGGAGCAGCTGTTGCGTTTTGTTGCGGGTGCCCTCGGGAAAGATCACCACGGCCTTGCCCTCTTTCAGCAGGGCGAGGGCGGTACGCAGAGCCTCCACGCCGCCGGTTTCCCGGCGAATCGGGATGGCGTTGTACGTGCGGATGAGCCACCCGAACAGGCGGTTCGCGGTGAAGAGTTCCTCCTTGGCCAGGAAGTATACCTCGCGGGGGCTGGCCATGCCGATGAGGGGTGGGTCCCACCAGGAGTTGTGGTTCGGGGCGATGATGACCGGGCCCCGGAGCGGCACCAGGTGGGTGTTTTCCGCCCGGAAGCCGGTGAGCCACCGGAACGGGGGAACCACGAGCGCGCGGGTGATCCGCCAGAGGGGGCGCATATCAGGGGTCGAGGCCCCGGCGTCGGAGTTCCTGGACGATGCGTTCCACCTGTTCATGGATGGTCAAGTGGGTGGTGTCAATTTCTATGGCATCTTCGGCCTTTTTCAAGGGGCTCAGGGCCCGGGAGGAATCCAGCCGGTCGCGCCGCTGGATGTCGGCCAGCACGGCCTCGAAGGTGGCCGGAACCCCCTTTTCCTGGAGTTCCTTGAGGCGCCGGCGGGCGCGTTCCTCGGCCGAGGCCTTCATGAACACCTTGAGATCGGCGTCGGGCACCACCACGGTGCCGATGTCCCGGCCCTCTAAGACCACGCCACCCCGGGTGGCCATGGCCCGCTGCTGGGCTACCATGGCCTCCCGCACGCCCCGGTACGAGGATACCAGGCTCACCCAGCGGGTGACCTCCGGGCTGCGGATCTCCTCGCTCACGTCCCGGCCGTCCACGAAGGTGCGGACGGTGCCGTTGCGGAACTCCTGCTGGATCCGGATCCCCTGGGCCACCTCGGTTACCCGGGCCTCGTCGTGGGGATCGATCCCCAGTTCCAGCACCCGGAGGGTAACGGCCCGGTACATGGCACCGGTGTCCACCGGCAGAAGACCCAAACGCTGGGCCAGAAGTTTTGCGGTGGTGCTTTTCCCCGAAGCCGCCGGTCCGTCAATGGCGATCACCACGCGTTTCATGGCGGAAAGTATACGGGCGGGGATGCTGCATAATGGGGACCCAAACAGAGGGGCGTAAGCAAAGGTTTGAAACGGGGCCTATGGATCGGGTACGGGAACCGGGCCATGCTGGAAGGAGGAGACATGCGGTTTTTGGGGTGGTGGTTTGGCTTTGCTGTGGTCCTCGAGGGGACCCGGGCGCTGGACATCTATCTGCTCGTGTTTCTGCTGACGTTGATCGCGGTGGCCTTAACCTTTCGTCGGCAAAACAAGTTTCTGTGGCGACTCTCCCGCACCCTGGGGGCAGAACCGGCGTCCCTGCGCCTGGTGGCCTCCCTGGGGTTCTTTGTTCTGGGGACCGGGGCCCTCGTGGCCGGCTTCTGGCTGTCCCCCGGTTTCGTGGGCCGGCTTCTGCTGGCCCTGGGGTATGCCTGCTATGTCAAGGTGATCCTCAACCTGGTGGCCGATGCCCAGGACCGCTATCTGAAGCGGAGGTGGCACTGAGATGACCGGTGAACGGCGTGCCAGCGGCCTGCGGCCGGTGCGGATCCACCGGCACTACCTGCGGGAGCCCGAGGGCTCTGTGCTCTTTGAAATGGGCAACACCCGGGTGATCTGCACCGCCACGGTGGAAGACAAGGTGCCGGCCTGGCGCAAGGGATCGGGCGAGGGATGGATCACCGCCGAGTACGCCATGCTGCCCCGGGCCACCCGGCAGCGCAAGGCCCGCGAAAGCCGCGTGGGCCGGCCCGATTCCCGCTCCCTGGAAATCTCCCGAATGATCGGACGCGCCCTGCGAGGGGTGGTGGACCTCCAGGCCCTGGGTGAGTGGACCATCATCCTGGATTGCGATGTGATCCAGGCCGACGGCGGTACCCGAACGGCCTGCATCACCGGGGGCTTCGTGGCCCTGTACGACGCCCTGCGCTTCCTCAAAGAAAACCAGGCCCTGGAACGGTGGCCCCTCCGGGAGTTTCTGGCAGCCGTGTCCGTGGGCATCGTGGACGGGGAGATCGTGGTGGACCTGGACTACGAACTGGACGTCCGGGCCGAGGTGGACCTCAATGTGGCCATGACCGAAAGCGGGCGGATTGTGGAAATCCAGGGCACCGGCGAAGGCCGGCCGTTTACCCGCCAGGAACTCTCCACCATGCTGGATCGCGCCTGGACGGCCATCCAGGACCTGATCCAGATTCAAAAGGAAGCGCTGGGGCTCTCCTGACCCCCGGAGTTTTAGAGCAGGCCCAGGGCCTCGTGCACCTCGGCCATGGTGCGGCGGGCCACCTCGCGGGCCCTGCGGCTACCCTCCTCCAAAATCTCCATCACCTGCTGGTCGCTGATGCCGGCCCGCTTTGCCTGCAGGGGCTCCAGATGCGCCTGGATCTGGCCCAGCAGCTTCTTCTTGCAGTCCACGCAGCCCAGGGCACCGCTCCG
>WGAB01000289.1 GCA_015489295.1 Caldifarciminota bacterium | reverse complement strand
GGTCATGCTGTCGGGCCTCTTTTTCCCGATTGCCAGCATGCCGCCGGGCTTTCAGCGGCTGGCCCAGGTGAACCCGGTCACCCATTACCTCATCATCGTGCGGTCGGCCTTCATCAAAGAGGCCGGCCCGGCCGACCTCTGGCCCTCTTTCCTCCTGCTCCTCGCCCTCAGCACCGCCCTTACCCTCACCGCCATCACCCTGTTCCGCCGGAAGTACTTGTCTTGAGGACGCCGCATTCCAGCAGCATCCGGATGCAGCCTCGAACCCCCTCCGGATGTGTCTCCCCGGTGCTGGGTGTATGATTTCCTGTCCGGAGGGGGAGATCCCCTCCATCCATCAAAAGGAGGAACGCGATGAAGAAGCATCGCTGGATGCTGGCCGCTGTGCTGGTGGGCGGCCTGGCCCTGGCCACCGCCAGTTGCGACAAACTGTTCAACAAGGACAACGAGGAAGAAGGCACCACCGTTCAAGCCTTCTTCACTGTACAGGGCGGCGTATATCACGAAGGCAACCTTCCGGAGCCCTCGGGGTCCTCGGAAAACCAGCCTGAGATCCAGAATGTGGAGGGCAACACCCAAGTGGTTCCCGGAGGTAGCAACATTCTGAGTGTGCGCGCCTCGGACCCCCAGGGCGACCTTGCCTCGCTGCTGGTGAGCATCCTGAATTACCCGGGGTACTTTTCCATCTCCTGGGCCGGCGACAGCATGATGACCATCACGCTCATCCTGCAGAGCGAACTGCCGCGGGATACCTTCGTGGTGGTCATCGCCGTACAGGATGAAGCAGGCCATGTCAGCGCCTGGGTGCAAATCCAGGTGATCACCGTGGAGGTGGTTCAGGGCGAACTCCAGGTCACCCTGACCTGGGACCAGCCGAACGATGTGGACCTGCATGTGGTGCAGCCCGACGGCGAAGAGATTTTCTACGGTCATACAACGAGCGACGAGGGCGGCTACCTGGACCTGGATTCCAACGCCGGTTGCAGCATCGACGGCGTGAACAACGAGCACATCACTTATCCGGACACCGCGGTCATTCTTACCGGCGAGTACATCGTACGGGTGGACTTCTGGTCCAACTGCGAGGTCTCCGAGCCCACCCATTACTCGGTGACGGCGCGCCGGGGTGGCTCGCTGCTGCCGGTGACCGCCGGCCACAACCCTTACAGCGGTGTGTTCCAGCCCAATGATGCGGACTACGGCGGCGCCGGTTCCGGCGTGGAGGTCATGCGCTTTGAGATCACGGGCGGCCAGCCGATGCTGGTATGGCACTATCCGCAAGCCCAGGAAACCCTGTCGGAAACCGCCCGCTGGAAGCTGGAGGCGAGTCGTCGGTAAAGGCAGAATGCTGGTCTGTTTTCGCCGGGGCCGGGCGATACCGCCCGGCCCCGGCGTTTCTTGAAGCGTGTTTCCAAGGCGGCGTATACTATGCCCGGAAGAGGGAGGATCGCATGGATACCATGAAGGCTTTGATGAAGGTCGCACCCGCGGAGGGGGCGGAACTCCGGGAAGTCCCCATCCCCCAAATCGGCCCCGATGAAGTCCTGATCCGCGTCCAGGCCACTTCCATCTGCGGCACCGACCTGCACATCTACTTCTGGGACCCCTGGGCCGCGTCCCGGATCAAACCCCCCATGATCTTCGGCCACGAGGTGGCCGGCGAGGTGGTGGAGGTGGGATCCCAAGTGAAGGGCATCCGGGTGGGGGACTTCGTGTCGGTGGAAACCCACATCGCCTGCGGCACCTGTTATCAGTGCCGCACCGGGCAAAAGCACCTGTGCGCCAACCTCAAGATCGTGGGGGTGGATACCGACGGCGCCTTCGCCGAGTACCTGAAGGTGCCCTACGAAAACGCCTGGAAAAACGATCCCTCCCTGCCCCCGGAGATCGCCACCCTGCAGGAACCCTTCGGCAACGCCGTGTACACCACCCTGGCCGAGGACGTGGCCGGCAAGCAGGTGGCGGTGTTCGGCGGCGGCCCCATCGGCCTGATGGCCGTGGGCGTGGCCCGGGCCTCCGGCGCCTCGGACATCTTCCTGGTGGAACCCACGCCGCTCCGCCGCGAACTGGGCCGCACCATGGGCGCCAACCACCTGATTGATCCCCTGCAGGACGACCCCGTGGCCTACATCCTGGACCATACCCACGGCAAAGGCGTGGACGTGTTCCTGGAGATGTCGGGCGCTCCCAAGGCCCTGGAACAGGGGTTTCAGGCCCTGCGAAAGGGCGGCCGGGCTTCCCTCCTGGGCATCTTTCCCGAGCCCTTTGAGGTGGACATCAACAACCTCATCGTGTTCAAAGGCGCTACGATTTACGGCATCAACGGCCGCATCATGTTCGACACCTGGTACCGGGCCTCAGAACTGCTGGCCTCCGGCCGGGTGGACCTCCGGCCCCTGATCACCCATCAGATCCCCCTGGAGGAGTTCGCCACCGGCATGAACCTGCTGCGCCGAAAGGAGGCGGTGAAGATCGTCATGAAACCCTGAGGGCGCCGCGCCGCCCGGCCGATTCCGGATTTTCGCTTCGGACACAAGGGTTTATCATTTCCGCCGATGCCAAAGACCCACTTTGTAGAGCACCTGAAGGAACGGGAAAACCAGGAGATCCAGGACCTGTTTGTGGTGGCCCAGGTGGAAGCCCGGACCACCCGGGAGGGCAACCGTTATCTGGTGGCCCGCCTCAAGGACCGCACCGGCGAAATTGAGGCCATCGCCTTTGATGCCGTGGACCAACTGGAGCCGGTGCTGGTCAAGGGGGAGGTGGTGGAAATCCGGGGCCGGGTGGAACGCTTTAACCAGGTGCTGCGGGTAAAAATGCTGGAGGCCCGGCCGGTGCCGGCCCAGCGGATCGACCTGGCCGACTTCCTGCCCGCCTCCCCGCATCCGGCCGAGGACCTGCTCCAGAAGGTGCAGGAGATCCTGAACACCCTGAAAAGCCCGCACCTGCGCAAACCTGTCTCTTATACACATCTC
>WGAB01000288.1 GCA_015489295.1 Caldifarciminota bacterium | reverse complement strand
TTCGCCAGGCCACCTGGAGGATGGTTTCCCCGGGTTCAAAAGAAACGTCTTTGCCGTTGAGTTTGAAGGTCGGCATGGGATTGCCTCGTTTGGGGGGATTTATACGCTATTCCCCCTGCCATTGCAAGGATTTGCGCGCCTCCGGTATCAGGGCACCGGCTCCCAGGCACCGGTTTCCAGGGCCCGGTGCACGGCCACCAGGGTGCGGACATTCAGCAGGCCGTCCTCCAGGGGCACGGGGTTGGGGCCGAGGCCCTCCACCGCATCCAGGAACAGGTTGAAGATGTGGTTCAGGTAGCCCTGGAGGCGCCCGGCCACCTCCACCGACAGGGTGTTGGGAAAGGCGAAGGTGTCGGCCGTGGCCAGACGTACCATTTGCTCGTGGGTGTCCACGAAGCCCGCGCCCCGGCTGCCGATCACCTCAAACTTGGGGTCCACGATGTTGGGCATGGTGTTGGGCAGGATCCAGCCCGTTTCAAAGGTGCCGATGGCGCCGCCCTCGTATTCCACCAGGGCCTGGATGGCGTCGTAGGTGTCAACCCCCAGGGCCGGCAAAACCCGGCGGACGCCGCGGGCGGCCACCCGCAGGGGCTTCAGGCCGGTGAGCCACCAGGCCAGGTCCAAAAGGTGGGACATCAGGAACCAGGCGGGCGTGGTGTTCGCCGCCCAGGAAATCATCTGCGTGGGCACATAGATGCGGTCATTGAGCCGGGCGTTGAGGGCCACCACCGCACCCAGGTCGCCCCGGTCCAGGGCCTCCTTCAAGCGCAGGAAGGGCGGTGCGAACCGGTTACCGAAGCGGAGGGTGCCCACGGCGCTGCTCCTTTGGGCGGCTTCCACGATCTGCCGGGCTTCGTTGGGATCGGTGGTCATGGGCTTTTCCAGAAGGATGGCGATACCGCGCTCCAGGGCCGCCACGGCAAAGGGCGTGTGTAGGAAGTCGGGCGTGGCGATGTACACGGCGTCCAGCGGTTCCCGGTCCATCATCTGGAGGGCGTCGTCGTACACCGGAACCCCGTAGGTTTTGCGGGCCAGGTCCAGGGAAGCGGCGCTTTTAGACGCCACGGCCACCAACCGGGCCCGGGGCGACTCGTGGATGATCCGCGCGTACAGCCGCCCCATGATGCCGAAGCCGATCACACCAAAGCGCACCACGGAAACCACCTCCTTTTTAAGGGGATTGTACCTTGCGCCGGGGCCCGCTGCAAAACCCCGACGGGTGCCATAGCATTGCCGCTGACAGAGGAGGTTTGAGCCGTGAAGATCCTTGCCTTTGCCGGAAGCAACCGGGAGGAATCCTGGAATTGGAAACTCGTGCGCGTGGCCGCGCGGCTGGCCCGGGAGGCGGGCGCCCAGGTGACGGTGCCCCCGCCGGAGGTGCTGAACCTGCCGATGGTGAACGAAGACCTCGTGGCCCGGGAAGGGTATCCCGAGGCAGCCCGGCGGTGGAAATCGCTGCTGGTCAACCACCAGGGGTTCCTCATCGCCTCGCCGGAGTACAACGGCTTTTTCACGCCCCTGCTCAAGAACGCCCTGGACTGGGCCAGCATCAAGGAACACCCGGAGGAACCCTCGCTGCAGGCCTTCCGGGGCAAGGTGGCCGCGCTGATGGCCACCTCGCCCGGTTCCCTCGGCGGCCTCCGCGGCCTGCTCATGCTCCGGATCCAATTGGAAAACCTCAAGGTGATCGTGCTGCCCCAACAGGTGAGCGTGCCCCACGCCCCCAGGGTGTTGGACAAAGAGGGCAACCTCACCGACGCCCGCCGGCTGGAGGCGCTGCGCCGCATGGTACAGGAGTTTCTGGAACTGCTTCAGAAACTCCACGGCTGACCGCCGCGCTATAATTTCCCCAACGGAGATGCGCCCATGAACGCTCTGCTGCTGTTTTCCATCCTTTCGGCCGTGGCCAACTATCGCCTGGACGCCCGGCTGGACTGGGAACGCCATCGGGTTCAGGGCACCGCCCACATCTCCTGGATCAACACCTCCCAGGACACGGTACCCGACCTCTGGTTCCACCTGTACCCCAACGCTTTCCAGAAGAACAGCACCCTGATGCGGGAGGCCGAGGAGTGGTTCGGGCTGTACCGGTACCGCTACCTCTTCGGCAAGGCCCTCCGCGAGGCCCGGGGCTCCCTGAGCCTGGATACCCTCTGGGTGCAGGATACGGTGCTCACCCCCGGCATCCCCGGAACCCTGTACCACCTCCTGCTCCGCCGGCCCGTGGCCCCCGGCGAAACTCTGCGGTTTCGGGTGCGGTTCACCACCCAGCTGCCCAAACTCTACTCCCGCATCGGCTACAAGAAGGGGGTGCTGCACCTTGTGTACTGGTACCCCAAACTGGCCGCCTACGACGATGCCGGCTGGCACCCCATTGATTACCACCTGTGGGGCGAGTCCTACGCCGATTTCGGCCGGTACCAGGTGCGCCTCACCCTGCCCGAGAACCTGATCGTCGGCTTTACTGGCAACC
>WGAB01000287.1 GCA_015489295.1 Caldifarciminota bacterium | reverse complement strand
ATGCTACTGTGGGAGGTGGAAGGGATAATGATGCGGCTGCTATGTTTTCGGTAATATGTGGCGGATACGCTGACACAGTGTCTTCGGACGCCTACGCCTCAGTTATTGCCGGCGGTGACCACAACAAAGTTATTAGCAATCGTGCAGGTATCTTTTCTGGGCAAAACAACAAGGTAAAGGGCGAATATGGTGCGATTTTGGGCGGTTTTAACAACATGACAGAACGAAAATATTCAACGATAGGAGGTGGAATGTGGAACAGGGCCTATGGAACCTTCTCTGGTGTCTTTTCGGGTGTCAAAAACTGGGCCGTGGATTCTTCTACCTTTGTAGGTGGTGGGATTAAGAACATCGCTTACGAGGATTTTGCCGTTGTCGCTGGTGGCGATACCAATGTGGTGGATTCAGCCTACGGGTTCATTGGCGGCGGCAGTTACAATCTGGTGGACGGGAAATACGGGGTGATTGCCGGGGGGAGTCATAACACGATAGACGCTGGGGGAGACTTTTCCACTATATCCGGCGGAAAGTGGAATGAAATCAACTATCACAGCTCCTATTCCGCCATTCTGGGTGGATTCGGGAATTACATCACTGCCGACAGTTTTGCAGCAATCGTTGGAGGAAGGAACAATGAAGCAAACGGTGTGTATTCTTTTGCTATGGGTGATCATGTGATTGTCAACGGAGATGTGAGTTTCGGGTTTGGCCAAAATTTTGTCAGTAGTGCGAATAATGCAGTGATTTTCAAAGATCCCGGGAACACCATGAAACTGGGCATCAACACCACCGACCCCACACACAACCTTGAAGTGAATGGGAATGCCGTTATTGAGGGTCAGGTAAATGGCGGACTGAACGGCGTGCTCGAAGTAACCAATACCGGAACCGGTGATGGCATCCGCATTGAGCAAACCGGAGAAGATGGTCTCGTGGTGAAAAATGTTCCGCATTATGGGGTGATCTCACAGGCCACAACCTGTGCACTCTACATAGAAAACAATTCGACAGGGTGGAGAAACCCGACCTTCTATGTAAATAATGCCCATGGGGATACTTCCGACGAGATGCTCGCCAGACTTGCGGCAGCCAATGACACTAAATTCTATTTTGGGGCTACTGGTTCCGCTTATGCTGACGGCGGCTGGTATACCTTCAAACGAAATTCCAAAGGGGAATACGAGTCCTTTTCGGCCATTGAGAGTGAGAGACAAGAGATTGTAGCTCACGGAAGGGCCAAACTCAGAAACGGCGAAGCCTACATTGAGTTTCCCGAATCCTTCGTGGAGTTCGTTTCAGACAAAGAGCCCATTGACATCACGGTAACGCCAAAGAGTTCTGCCCTCCTCTACATCCCTGAACAGGACAACCACGGGTTCCGGGTAAAGTGCGACTTCGGCGACCAAAACGCCGAGTTCACCTGGATTGCCATCGGTGTGGAAAAGGGCAAAGAGGTCCGAGCCACCGTCCCCAACATCGCCCATGAAGACAGCGTGTTCGCCGCCATGATGGAAAAGGAAAGAAGTGAACGGGAGCAGGAGATGGCAGAACGGCAGACTTATAGAAAAACAAGGCCGAAACCGGTCCGCCAGATGCAGCCTCCCCGGAAACCCTAACCCGCCAAACCCTGAGGAGGTGGATCATGGCACGGCAACGCCTCTATCATCTCCTCGGCCTCCTTGCCCTCACCCTCCCCCTCCACGCCGGCTACCTCCTCCTCTCTGATCAATTGAACAACGCCGGCAACCTCTCCTCCTCCACCTCCTTCTCCCTCCACGACGCCCTCGGCTCCCCTCTCGATGGCCAGGCCTCCAGCTCCTCTTACCTGGAGTTCGGCGGCCTCTACCACATGGCCCCCCTCCGCCCCCTCCTCGGCGATGTCAACGGCGACGGTGTCGTCAATTCCCTGGACATTGACTTCCTCGCCCAGTACCTCTACTTCCACGGCCCCGCCCCTTCGCCCCTCTCCCGCGGCGATGTCAACCTGGACAACACCGTCAACGACGAAGACCTGGTAACCCTCACCCACCAAATCCTGCAAACCCGAAGTGCATTCCCCTCCGCCCCGCCGGCAAGAAAACCCGCAAAACCCTTGCGGCTCCGGCACCGCAGCCTTCGCTAACCCGGCAAACCATCCTCTTCTGGCGGGGCGCCCACACGGGCGCCCCGCCCCCAAGCACCTTGAAATCTCTGGCCCGGAGGCCCAAAATAGAGGCCCGCTGAGGATTTCCCCGGCCTTCATTGACAGGGGTAGTGCCGTAGCGTAGAATTTTCGGCCCTTTTCCCCGGGAGGATACCATGAAAGTACGGTCTTCGGTCAAAAAAATTTGCAACAAGTGCAAGATCATCAAGCGCCACGGCGTGGTGATGGTGATCTGTGAGAACCCGAAGCACAAACAAAGGCAGGGTTAAAGCATGGCACGCATTGCTGGCGTAGATATTCCGCGAAACAAACCGGTGTGGGTGAGTTTGACCTACATTTACGGCATCGGCCGGTCTACGGCGCGGAAAATCCTGGAAGCCACCGGCATCGATCCCCAGAAACGGGTGAAGGACCTCACTCCCGACGAGGTGACGAAACTGCGGGCAGAAACGGAAAAGTACAAGGTGGAGGGCGCGCTGCGGGCCGAGGTTCAGCGGAACATCAAACGGCTGATTGACATCGGATGCTATCGGGGCCTGCGGCACCAGGCCGGGCTGCCGGTGCGGGGCCAGCGGACCCGGCACAACGCCCGCACCCGGAAGGGTCCCCGGGGCAACATCTTCAAGAAGAAGCGGAAGTAAACCATGGCACGGAAACGGCTCACCAAAAAACGGAAGCGCACCAAAAAGGTGGACAGTTTCGGCATCGCGCATATCAAGTCCACCTTCAACAACACCATCATCACCATCACGGACGTCCACGGCAACACCATCACCTGGGCTTCCGCCGGCACCGTAGGATTCACCGGCACCCGGAAGGGCACGCCCTTTGCAGCGTCGCGGGCTGCGGAAAAGGCCGCCCGGGAGGCCCGGGAACTGGGCATGCAGCAGGTGGAAGTGCAGGTGAAGGGCCCGGGGCCAGGCCGGGAAGCGGCCATCCGTGCAATTCAGGCTGCTGGCCTTCAGGTGGTGGCCATCAAGGATGTGACGCCGATTCCCCATAACGGCTGTCGACCGCCGAAACGACGGAGGGTGTAACGAACTATGGCACGCTATACCGGACCGAAATGTCGACTCTGTCGCCGGGAAGGCGAAAAACTTTTCCTGAAGGGGGACAAGTGTTATACCGAAAAATGCCCCTTTGAGCGGCGCCGGTACCCGCCGGGCATGCACGGGCCTTCGCGGGCACGGCGCAAACTCTCGATTTACGGCCTCCAGCTGCGCGAGAAACAGAAGGTCAAGCGGATGTATGGCGTGCTGGAGGGCCAGTTCCGCCGCTTCTTTGAGCGGGCCCGGAACATGGGCGGCAACGTGGGCGAAAACCTGCTGGTACTCCTGGAACGCCGCCTGGACAACGTGGTGTACCGGCTGGGTTTTGCCAGCAGCCGGTCCCAGGCCCGCCAGTTCGTCAGCCATGGCCATGTGCGGGTGAACGGCCGCAAGGTGGACATCCCCTCCTATCTCGTGAATGTGGGCGACCGGATCACCCTGGACGAGAAAATGCTCAAAAACCCCTTCGTTCAGGCGGCCCTGGAGGCCAAGGATCCCCAGAATGTGGTGTCGTGGCTGAGCCTGGACAAGAGTAAGCCCGAAGGCACGGTGCTTCGGATGCCCACCCGCGAAGACATCACGCATCCCATCAAGGAACGGCTCATCGTGGAGCTGTACTCCAAGTAACCGAGGTGAGGTTCCATGCGCGAATTTAAGCCCCCCAAGGGGATCCAGATCGAAGAGGAAACGCCCACGTATGGCCGATATGTCTTCATGCCGCTGGAACGGGGCTACGGGATTACCATCGGCAACGCCCTGCGGCGGGTCCTCCTTTCGTCCATCGAAGGCGCTGCCATCATCGCCTTCCGCATCGACGGTGTACCCCACGAGTTCACCAGCATTCCCGGGGTTCTGGAGGATGTGCCCGATATCGTGCTGAACCTGAAGAAGGTCCGGTTTCGCTTCGACGCCCCGGAGGCCGACCAGGTGACGGCCTACATCCGAAAGGAAGGGGTCGGCGAAATCAAGGCCGGTGACCTGGAGGTGCCGGCCGAACTCCAGGTGGTCAACCCCGATCAGCACATCGCCACCCTCACCAAAGAGGACGCCAAAATCTACGCAGAACTCATCGTCGCCAAGGGTCGGGGGTACCAGCCCGTGGAAAACCTGCCCAAGCAAACGTTGCCGGCCGGGTTCATCCTGATCGACGGCGTGTTCTCCCCGGTCACCAAGGTGAACTTCACCGTGGAAAACATGCGGGTGGAGGAACGCACCGACTACGAACGGCTGAACCTGGAAATCTGGACCGATGGTACCCGCACCCCCTGGGAAGTGCTCCAGGAAGCAGCCCGGATTCTCCTGGAACACTTTGAACGGGTGACCCAGCCCGTCAAAGAGGCCCACCGCGAGGCTGAGCAGGACTACGGCGAACGCGAACGTATGAAGGCCATGCTGCTCAAAGACCTGGATGTGCTGGAACTCAAGGTGCGCACGGCCAGCTTCCTGAAGGAACAGGGGGTCCAGACCATTGCCGACCTCGTATCCAAAAGCCGCGAGGACCTCTTGCGCATCAAGAACTTCGGTGAGAAGTCGCTCCAGGAGGTGGAGGAAAAACTCCAGCAACTGGGCCTTGAACTCGGCATGGACGTGAGCAAGTACCTCAAGGAGATGGAAGATGAGACACAGGAAGAGGGTTAAAAAGCTCGGCCGTGATGCGGAGCACCGCCGGGCGATGCTCCGGAACCAGGTGATCTCCCTGCTCCGCCACGGCAAGATCCAAACCACGCTGGCCAAGGCCAAGGAAACCCGCCGGTGGGCGGAAAAAATGATCTCCCTGGGACGGCGGGGGGATCTCCATGCCCGGCGCCTGGCCCGGCAGTTCCTGGTGGACCGGAAGATCACCAATTTCCTGTTTGAAGAGGTGGCTCCCCGGTACAAGGACCGGCCCAGCGGCTTCACCCGTATCTATCGGCTGGGCCGCCGCCGGGGCGACGGCGCCCCCATGGCCCTGCTGCAGCTGATTCCCCCGGAAGAGAAAAAGGAAGAAGAAAAGACAGCGGCCAGCGAAACCCCACCGGCCAACGCTTGAGATGAACCCGATCCGCGCCTTCAAAGCCCCCGCTGAGCGGGGGCTTTTTCTTGAAAAATCTCCGGAGGGAGGTCCTGCTCTATGGACCGCTTTGGACTGCTCTTAGGTTTGCTCGGGTTCTCGACGGCTTTATCGGCGGCAGCCGGCACCGGCCGCATCACCGGACGGGTGGTGGACGCCCAGCAACACATTCCCCTGGAATACGCCAGCGTACTCCTCTATCGGCTTCCCGACAGCACCCAGGTGACCGGTGCCGCCACCGACGCCCGGGGCCGGTTCCAGCTCACCGGACTCCGCCCGGGCCGCTATTTCCTGACGGTGGACTTCCTGGGATACCGGAAACGAACCCTGGGCCCCGTGCACCTCTCGCCGGACACCTTTTCCGTGGACCTGGGCACCATTCCTCTGGAGGCCACCGTACTGACCACCGAACCCGTAGAGGTCACGGCCCAGGCGCCTCCGGTCACCTTCAAAATCGACCGCAAGGTGGTGCACGTGAGTCGCCAGGCCACGGCTGCCTCGGGCACGGCGCTGGAGGTTCTGGAAACCGTACCCTCGATCACCGTTGACCTGGAGGGCAAGGTCCAGCTGCGGGGCAGCAGCAACTTCACCCTGCTGATCGACGGACGCCCCACCCTGATGGACCCCTCGGACGCCCTGGCCCAGCTCCCGGCCAGCATCATCGACCGGATCGAGATCATCACCTCCCCCTCGGCGCGTTACGATCCCGAGGGCGAGGTGGGCATCATCAACGTCATCCTGAAGAAACGTCGGAACCCCGGCATCGGGGGCATCGTGAATCTCCACGCCGGACACACCGAGCGGATGGGCGGCGACTTCGTGGTCAACCGCCGATCGGGCCCGATCAACCTTTACCTGAGCGGCTACGCCAACCAGCGGTCCTTTCCCGGAACCTACACCGGGGTTCAGCAAACCCCTGAACTGGAACGCCGGTCTGAGGGCACCTACGAACGGCGTTTCGGCCCCTATGGGCTTCGGGGCGGCATCGAGCTTCGGCTGGGCCAGAATTTCCTGAGTTTGGGCGGCAGTTGGGGCCAGTGGAGCATGCGGCGCGCCTTTGACCTGATCTATCAGGAAACCCGGTTCGATTCCACGGTTTCGGACACCACCTACCGCACCCATGACCAGTGGCAACGCACCAGCCCCCACGTGTCGCTCTTTGGATCCTTCCAGCACGACTTCGGAAGCCGACGACATCGGCTTTCCCTGGACCTCTCCTACACCCGTCGGCAGGGCAGGGAACACTCCCAGAGCGTGCGATACGACGGAGGCCTGCTGACCCAGGGCCAGCGATCCACGGAAGAGGGCCCCTCGACCCACTGGCGCGGCAACGGGTTTTACCGCCGTCCCCTGGGCCAACAGGGCAAGCTGGAACTGGGCGCCGAGGTTCGCCAAACCCAAAGCCGCACCCTCAAAGCCTACGCCCTGTATGACACCAGCGCCCAGGATTTCGTGGACCAGCCTGCCTATGGCTACGACTTCCGATTCCTCCGGCGGCACGGAGCCCTGTACGGCCTGCTGAGCGGCGAGCAGGGACCCTGGGGCCTCCAGGTGGGGCTCCGCCTGGAGTACACCCACCGCAACCTCTTCCTGGCAGGCACCCAGGACACCTTTCGGCTCAACCGGTGGGACCTTTTCCCCAGCCTACACCTCTCCCGGGATCTCGGGGCCCATCGCCAGGTGATGGTGGGCTATTCCCGACGGATCCGGCGTCCCCGCTCCTGGTGGCTGGAACCCTATCCCACCTGGCTGGACCCCAACAACGTGCATCAGGGGAACCCGAAGCTCCGGCCCGCCTATACCCATGCCCTGGACCTGAGTCTTCAAACCCCGCTGGGGCCCGCCTTCGTTACCGCAGAACTCTATGTCCGAAAAACCCACAACCGCATCGAGCGAGTCCAGGAGCCCTACGAAGATGGCGTGATCCTCCACACCTACGAGAACGTGGGCACCTCCGAGGCCTGGGGCGGCGACTTCACGGTGGACTACTCCCCCCTGCCCTTCTGGTCCCTCCGCTGGACCCTGGATTTCCACCGGTACACCCTGGAAACCCCACAAACCCTGCGAAGGAGCTGGAACCGCTCCCTGCGGCTCCGAAATGACCTCACCGTA
Organism: Caldifarciminota bacterium; assembly: GCA_015489295.1. The sequence continues at coordinate 5,608 of WGAB01000287.1, read as the reverse complement.
GGGCAACGCTCCACGTTCCAGGTGCACCTGCGGTACCGGAGCCCCTCGGCCACCTCCCAGGGCACCCGGGAAGGCTTCGCCACCCTGGACCTGGCCTGGAAATACTCCTTCCGCCGGAACTTCAGCGTGACCCTTCAGGTGCGCGACGCCCTGGGAACCGCCCGGTGGGCGTATACCAGCACCACGGGAACCACCCAGGTGTCCCGAAGGTTTCAAACGCAGGCGCCCCGGGTTTCGGTGTCCCTGCGGTACGTGTTCAACAACTACCGTCCGAAACGGCCCCAACGGCCGGTACCCGAGGAGCCGGAAGGGGAACCCGACTTCTTCTAAACGCGGGGTATCGGGGGTTACTCAGGTTCGGGATAGGTATTCCGCACCTCACCGCAGCGGCAGGGGATATGGCCGCACTTGGGGCATCCGTGGGCATAGCGCCGGGCAGCTTCCTCCATGTCCACCCCGGCCAGGTTTGCCAGGGACAGTAACCAGGCCAGGGTATCGGAGAACTCCACCCGCAGGGCCTCGCGATCGCCCTTGCGCAGGGCCTGGGCCAGTTCGCCCACCTCCTCGGCGAACCACATGAAGGTGCCCTCCAGGCCCCGTTGCCGGTCCTTGTGCAGGTAGGTCTTGCGGATGATCTCCTGGAGTTCCTTCAGGGTCATGCGCCACCTCCGAGCCAGCGCAGGATCAGGAAAAAGGCCGGAATCACCAGAAGCAGGCTGTCCACCCGGTCCAGGGCGCCGCCGTGCTCGCCGAAAAGGCGTGAGGTGTCCTTGCGGCCGTGCAGGCGTTTAAAGGCCGATTCTGCCAGGTCGCCCACCTGGGCCACCGGCGGCACCAGGGCCGCCACGCCCACCCGCACGGCCCAGGGGAACCCCGGCAACAGCAGGGCCACGGGCACGGTAAAGAGCCAGCCCAGGAGGAACCCCTCCCAGGTTTTCCGGGGGCTCACCGCCGGCGCCAGCGGGTGCCGGCCCAGGGCCAGGCCGAAGAACAGGGCCAGGGAATCAAACACGAACACCACAAAGGCCGGATACAGCACGGCCCACAGGCCCTGATGCCGGATCCAGAGGGCCAGCATGCCGGGGATGCCGATGTACAGATGGCCAAACAGCAGGTCGCGGGTGATCCGGAAGCCCTCCTGCCGGTACAGCACCATCCACACGAAAAAGTAAAAGGCCAGAAGGCCCCACAGGCCCAGCACGACTCCCTCCAGGGAGGGCAGCCGGTTCCGGCTCAGGCCGTACGCAATCCAGGCCAGAAAGCCGCTCTGGAACCCCACCCCCAGGATGGCGGGCCAGCCCCGGCCGGGCTGGGCGATCCGCAGGTACTCCCAGAGGGCCAGGCCCAGAAAGCCAGCCACCAGCACCCAGAAGGCCCAGCCGCCCAGCCAGGTGAGGGCCAGGAACACCGCCAGGAGCAACGCTCCGACCAGTACCCGCTGCACCAGGCCCGGAATCACTCGGGCACGCCTCCGAAGCGTCGTTCCCGACGGTTGTATTCCTCAATCGCCTGGAGCAATTCCCGGCGGCGGAAATCGGGCCAGTAGGTAGGGGTCACATAGATCTCGGTATAGGCGATCTGCCAGAGCAGGAAGTTGGACACCCGGAGTTCGCCCGAGGTGCGAATCAGGAGGTCGGGATCCGGCAGTTCGGGATCGTACAGGAACTGCCGAAAGTCCTCTTCGTTGAGGTCCTCGGGCCGCACCCTGCCCTCCTGCACGGCGCGGACCAGTTTCAGGGCCGCGTCCCAGATCTCGGCCCGGGCCCCGTAGGAAAGGGCCAGATAGAGTTTCAGGCCCGTGTTGTGGCGGGTGGTTTCGATGGCCCACTGCAGCCGCTCCTGTACCTCCGGGGGCAGTTCGTGGATCCGGCCGATGGCCCGGATGGACACATTGCGGCGGTTCAGTTCCTCCACCTCCCGTTGCAGGAGGTGCTGCAGCATGGCCATCAGGGTTTTGACCTCCCGGGAGGGGCGGCGCCAGTTCTCCCGGGAAAAGGTGTACAGGGTGAGGTACTCCACCCCCAGTTCGGCGCACACGCGCACCACCTCGCGCACCGATTCCACCCCCACCTTATGGCCGAAGACCCGCGGCAGGCCCCGCTGCCGTGCCCATCGGCCGTTGCCGTCCATGATGATGGCGATGTGTCGGGGAATTTCCAACCGGCTATTCCTCCCGGATCTCCTTTTCCTTTTTCTCGGCGGCCTCGTTGATCTCCTTGATGTACTTGTCGTGGATCTTCTGGATCTTGTCCTGGGCCCGCTTGCTGTCGTCCTCGGAGATCTCGTGGTTCTTTTCCATCTTCCGGATCCGCTCGATGCCGTCGCGCCGGATATTTCGGATGGCCACCCGGGCGTCTTCGGCCAGCTTGTGCACCAGTTTGACCAGATCCTGGCGCCGCTCGTCGGACAGGGGCGGAATAGGCACCCGGATCGTGTCGCCGTCGATCTGGGGGTTCAGGCCCAGGCCCGATGAACGGATGGCGCGGTCGATCTCGCCGATCACCGACTTGTCCCAGGGCTGCACCCGCAGGAGCCGAGGCCCCACCACGGAAATGGAGGCAATCTGCTGCAGCGGAATCGGGTTGCCGTAGTACTCCACCTTGATGCTCTCCAGGAGCGCGGGGCTGGCCCGACCCGTGCGGATCTTGAGGATTTCCTGCTTGAAAGCCTGGAGCGACTTGGCCATCCGCTCCTCGACATCCCGATAAACCTCTTCAATGGTGGCCATGGTTTCTCCCCCTTTGTTTCTAAGGCTTCACCAGGGTTCCCACGCGTTCGCCCTGGAGCACCCGCACCAGGGTGCCGGGCTCCAGCAGGGCAAACACCACCAGGGGAATCCGGGCTTCCAAAAGCAGGGTGGCGGCCGTGAGATCCACCACCCGCAGCCGGCGTTCAATCATCTCCTGGAAGGTGAGTTCGGGCAGGAACCGGGCCGAGGGGTCGGTTTCGGGGTCTCCGGTGAACACACCCCGGACCTTGGTGGCCTTGAGCACGGCGTCGGCCTGGAGTTCCGCGGCCCTCAGGGCTGCGGCCGTATCGGTGGTAAAGAAGGGGTTGCCCGTGCCCCCGGCCAGGAGCACCACCCGGCCGGCCTCTAAGGCTTCCCGGGCCTTTTGGGGGTGGTACCGGGGCACCAGGGCCTCCACCTCGCGGGCGGCGAGCACCGAAGCGGGCACCCCGGCCTGTTCCAGCAGATCGGCCAGGGCCAGGGCATTGATCACGGTGCCCAGCATGCCCATGGCGTCGCCGGTTACCCGGTGGACACCCAGGTGTTGCACATTGCGGCCGCGAAAAACATTGCCGCCCCCCACCACGATACCCAGCTGGGCACCGAGTTGAAGGGCGGCCTGGATTTCCTGAATCAGATACCGGAACCGGGCTGGGGCAAAGTTGTCATCCCCCTCTCCGAGCATTTCGCCGGAGACTTTGAGGATCACCCGACGGTATTGAAGCCCCATTTGGCTTGAGCGGCATACGACCGCCTGTTACTCCTCGCCCACCCGGAACCGGCAGAACCGGCGCACCTTGATGTTCTCGCCAATCCGGGCGATGTACTCCTTGATGAGGTCCCCCACGGTTTTGGAAGGATCCTTGATGAAGGGCTGTTCCAGGAGCACCTTCTCCTGGAAAAACTTCTCCAGCTTGCCCTCCACGATCTTCTCGATGATGTGCGGGGGCTTCCCGGTTTTCTCCACCTGGGCCCGATAGATCTCCTTTTCCTTTTCAATGACCTCCTGCGGAACATCCTCGCGGGACACCGCAATGGGATCAGATGCGGCGATCTGCAACGCGATGTCGTGGGCCAGGGTGCGGAACTCCTGGGTGTTGGCCACGAAATCCGTTTCGCAGTTGACCTCTACCAGGACCCCGAGCTTGGCCCCCGGGTGGATGTAGGCCTCAATCAGGCCCTCGTTGGCCTCGCGGGCCATCTTCTTTTCGGCCTTGGCGGCCCCCATCTTGCGGAGCTCTTCCACGGCCTTTTCCATATCGCCCCCGGTTTTTTCCAGGGCGATCTTGCAATCCAGAAAACCCGCGCCCGTGCGGTCGCGGAGCTCTTTTACCATCTTGGCGGTGATCTCAGCCATTTTCCTGTGCCTCCTTCTCCTCAGAGGACTCCTGGGGTTCGGCGGCCTCCTCGGCCGGCTCCTCAAAGGCCCGCTGTTCCACCAGATAATCCCGGCCCTGTTTGCCGGCGATCACGGCATCGGCGATCACGCGGGTGATCAACCGGATGCTGCGGATGGCATCGTCGTTGCCCGGAATCACGTAGTCCACCATATCGGGGTCGCCGTCGGTGTCCACCAAGGCCACCACCGGAATCCCGAGTTTGCGGGCCTCCTTGACCGCGATCTCCTCCTCCCGCACATCGATCACATAGAGGAGATCGGGCAGGGCGTCCATGTCCTTTACGCCGCCCAGCACCTTTTCCAGTTTTTCCCGCTGCCGACGGAGCTTGATGGCCTCCTTTTTAGGCAGCAGCGCCATGCGGCCGTCTTCTTCCATGCGCTCCAGGTCCTTCATGTACTCGATGCGGCTCTTGATGGTCTGGAAGTTGGTGAGCATGCCGCCGAGCCACCGTTCGGTCACATAGAACACGCCGGCGCGCTGGGCCTCCTCCTTCACGATGTCCTTGCCCTGGCGCTTGGTGCACACGAAGAGGATGCGGCCGTTGTCGCGGGCGACTTCCATCACCTTTTCGTAGGCGCGTCGGAGCAGCTGGAGGGTCAGCCGGAGATCGATGATGTGGATGCCCTGCTTCTCGGTGAAGATGTAGGGTTTCATCTTGGGGTTCCAGCGCTGGCGGCGATGGCCGAAGTGGACCCCGGCTTCCAGGAGGTCCTGCAGGGTCACCGGAAGATCAACGCTTGGAGAACTGGGGCGCCTTTCTTCTCTTGGCGAGTCCATACTTCATCCTCTCCTTCTCTCTCGGGTCGCGGGTGAGCATCCCGTGCTTTTTCAAGGTGTCGCGAAGATCCGGATCGGCCGTCACCAGCGCCCGGGCGAGGGCATGGCGCACCGCCCCGGCCTGGCCCGAAAGGCCGCCTCCGTGGACCTTCACCACCACATCAAACTTCCCCTCGGTACGGGTCACCTTGAGGGGTTCCAGGGCGTGGATCACCAGGTCGTCCCGCCGGAAATACTCCAGGGGCCGACGGCCGTTGACATACACCCGGCCCGTGCCCCCGGGCTTCAGGCGGAGCCGGGCCACCGCCCGTTTCCTGGAACCCGTCGTGAAGATGATCTCTTGCATCCTGTGCCTCCCAACTCAGCGAAGCTGGCTCAAATCCAAAAACTTGGGTTTCTGGGCTGCATGGGGATGAACCGGCCCGGCATACACCTTGAGCCGCTTCAGCATCCGCCGCCCCAGGCGGTTCTTGGGCAACATGCGCTTGACCGCCAGCTGGATCACGCGTTCCGGATGGCTCTCCAGCATCTGCCGGGCGGTGCGAACCTTCAGGCCCCCGGGATACCCCGAATGCCGGTAGTACATCTTCTGGTCCAGTTTCTTGCCGGTCAGCCGAACCTTTTCCGCGTTGACCACCACGACGAAGTCACCGGTATCCAGATGGGGCGTGTACTCCGGTTTCCGCTTGCCCATGAGCAAAAG
>WGAB01000286.1 GCA_015489295.1 Caldifarciminota bacterium | reverse complement strand
TCTCCGGGCAGGTAGATCCTACAGGTCCGGACAGAGGGCCCGGCAGGCCTCCGGGGTGTCGGCGCGATCGCAGGCAAGCACGGCTACGATCTCACCCCGGCGATTCCGGTGGACCGCGACGGTCAAGGGTTGGCCGTCCGTGGCGGTACAGGTCACGATGTCCAGGATCCGGCCCTCGGTGGTGGTCAGGTAAAAGCCCTCGGGGTCAATCTCTTCCCGCAGCACCCGCAGCTCCTCCTCGGTGGGCGGCGGGTTCTCGCCCACCTCGTCGGGAATCAGCAGTTCAAACCCCGTGTTTTTCACCACCTCGTCCACGGTTACGCCGGGATTGAGGGCCAGGAGTTTCATGCGCTTGGTTTCGTCGTCAAACCCCAATACCGCCAGGTTGGTGACCACCCGGTAGGGGCCGGTGCCGCGGGGCAGGCCGGCCTCGGTGTACCGGGTATCGCCGCCCCGGTAATAGCCTACGGTGGTCAGGAAGTCCACCCTTTCCACGAAGCGTTTGGCCTCGTGTTTCATCAGGATGACCGTGCGCCAGCACAGGCTGCCCACATCGTTGCCGCCGCCGGAGCCCGGCAGGCGCACCTTCGGCCGATCGTAGGAGCCGATGACCGTGGTGTTCAGGTTGCCGTAGGGATCAATCTGGGCGGCGCCCAGGAAGCCGTATTCCACGAGGCCCCGCTGGGCGGTTTCCATGATGTCGCAGATGCCGGCGGCCCACACCGCCCGGTCAAAGGTGCGGGCCTCGCCCACGGCCCGGGGCAGGTGCCGCAGCTGGGAACCCACACCGCCGAACTCAAAGATGGGCACGAGATTCGGTGTGTAGAGTTTGCGGGCGAGCGATGCAGCCAGCATGGGGATCCCCGTGCCGATGAAGGCCGAGGTGTTGTCTTCAAAGAGCCGGGCAGCCAGCACGATCAAAAGTTCGGTGGGCGAGTATTCGGGCTTCATCGCTTCACCCCCAGTTTGGAAAGGACCTTCATCCGGCCCCAGCCGCCCACCTTTTCAATGTACTCCTCGTGGGTTTTGGGGCCGTACACATACTCCTCCAGGTACTGCTGCGTGCCCTCTTCGGTACGGATCATCTCCATGTACATCCGAAGGTGGGGCTCGTCGCGGTCGTACAGGTAGGCCATTTCGCCGGGGTGCGAGCCGAAGGGGGCGTGCACCACCGCATCCACCAGGAAGTAGGGGATCACCGTGCGTTCGGGGTACCGGCGGATCTCCTCGGGATCCACGATCTCCTCGGCGCTGATGATCAGGCGTTTGGAGGCCCGGGCGAGTTCCACGGCGAACCCGGAGATGCCGTCAATCTGGGCGTTGCCGTAGGGATCGGCCCGGTGCACATGGATGAAGCCCACATCCAGCACGATGGCCGGCAGCAGCACCACCTGGGTGCCGGTATAGGGGTCCTTCATCACATGGGCACCGTTGGTTTTGAGCATGTCGCTCCCCAGCATGCTGCGCACCGGGATGAAGGGCACGCCCATGGCTGCGGCCTTCAGGCGCCAGGCGATGGCTCCGTTGGACCACTCGGCGGTTTTCACCTTGCCCTGTTCCACAGCCCGGCGGAGGATGGGCGAAAGCCCATAGACCTCATAGCCCACATAGGTGAGGTCCATGCGGTTCACGAGCCCCGCGGCCAGCAGGAAGTCCACCTCCTGGAGCCCCTGGCCCAGCACCCCGAGGTTGCGTTTCCCCTGGCGCACCAGTTCCCGCACCAGCGACATGGGGCACCGCACGGTGGCGTAGAGTTCAAAGCCGATGTAGTCGCCGTCGTGCACGAACCGGGAGATGGCCTCCTGTTCGGACATGAGTTTTTCCTTGAGTTCAAAGGACTTGTTTTCCCGGAGCCATTGCCGGAAGGCTTCCACATCCGGGGAACCGAACAACTCGTGCTGCATGTCCACCTCCTTGGTCACAGGTGCCCTGTGGGGCACCGGAAGGGTCCCCAGATTTACCGGGCCGTGCGGAGTGCTTTGACCGGCGCCCGCACGGCGGTTTGGAATCCCCGTTGTACCACCTGCAAAAGGTCCGGATCCGGCGGAAACTCATCCACAAACAGCGAGGTTTCCTGGTACTCGTAGCGCACCAGAGTGCGGGTTTCAGGGTCAAAGAACAGACGGATCCGGCCCACATCCGAGAGGCCGCTATAGGTGCGCACCACGATGGTGTGGTTCACAGGGTCTTCGTAGGCCTCGCGCATCCCGCGGCCGTCAAAGCTCCCAATGATGAGGTCGATGCCGGGCACCACCCGGGCCAGCATGGTATCCCGGGAAACCCCCAGGTTGGTGAGGGCCACGATGAAGTCGGCGCCCTGTTTCCGCAGTTCGGCCACCATTGCGCGCGCCGTGGCCACATCCCGGGCCACATAGAAGGGCTGCAGATGGTGGTTCAGCAGAAAAATCGGAGCCTCTTCGGTG
>WGAB01000285.1 GCA_015489295.1 Caldifarciminota bacterium | reverse complement strand
GTACACCAAGAACCTGACGGCCCGCCTGGACCTCAGCTGGCAGGCCACCCGGCACCACTTCCTGAAGACTGGCCTGGAGGCTATCCGGACCACGGTGCACCGCTTCAGCCTGTATGTGACCAATCCCGACACCACTCCGCCGGCCCTGCCCATCCGCGACACCATCTACGACATCAACCAGTACACCCATCACCCGGTGCAGTACGCCGCGTACATCCAGGACAAGATGGAATTCCGCGACCTCATCGTCAATGCCGGCATCCGGCTGGACTACTTTGATCCCCAGTGGAAGGTGTGGAACGACGACCTGGCCCCCTCGCCCATGATCTGGGCCGACACAGCGACTCCCTTCCCGGGCTACCATCAGGTGGACCCCAAGTGGCAGATCTCGCCGCGGCTGGGCCTGGCCTTCCCGATTTCCGAAACCGGCGTGTTCCACTTCTCCTACGGCCACTTCTTCCAGATTCCGCCGCTTTACTACCTGTACCGCAACTCCGAGTTCGAGTGGGCGTCCAAGGCGAACCGCACGGTCATGGGCAACGCCGACCTGAAACCCCAGCAAACCATTGCCTACGAAGTGGGCTTCAAACAGGCCGTGGGCGACCACTTCGGTGTGGAAATCACCGGCTACTACAAGGACATCCGGAACCTGCTGGCCACCAAGCTCATGCCGTCGCTGGTGCAGGGCGACCACTACATGACCTACATCAACAACGACTACGGCAATGTGCGGGGGGTGTCCGTGTACCTGAAGCTGCGCAACCTGGGCCACCTTTCCGCCGAGTTTGACTATACCCTGCAGGTGGCCGAGGGATTGAACTCGGCACCCCGCGACCTCTTTGCCGATCTCCGGAACGGCGTGGAACCCCCGCGGAAGATGGTGCCCCTGGACTGGGACGAGCGGCACCGGATCAATGCCACCGTGTCCTACACGGTTCCCCGGAACTACGGCATCAGCCTGATTGCTTCCTACGGCAGCGGCCTGCCCTATACGCCCACGGATACCACCGGCAACTTCCGGGGCGAGTTCAACTCCGCACGCCGCCCGGCCCACTTCAACGTGGATCTCCATGCCTACAAGGAGTTCCACTGGGCCGGTAAGGTGCTGCGGGTCTTCGCAAAGGTGTACAACGTGCTGGACCGCATGAACGAGCGTTACGTGTACACCGACACCGGCCGGGCCACCCACACCTACATGACCCGGCCCACAGCCGATCCCGGCTACTACAAGCGGCCCTATTACTTCAGCCCGCCCCGCGAAGTGCGGCTGGGCCTGGCCTTGAACTTCTGAGGAACCTGGGAAGGAGACCATGATGAAACGCGTTTTCTGGATTCTGGTGCTTGCCGGCACGGCGCTGGCCGGCGTTCCCGGGCAGAAACACCTGCCCGAATCGGTGAAACTCGCGCCCGAGCAGGCCGGCAAAGGGGCCACCGTGGGGCTCAAGGGCGCGCCGGCCCGCAAATACGGGATCCACGACGGCAACAAGATCCGCCTGAAGTTCTTTAACCACGGCGCCATCTGCGGCCCCAACCGGGTGGACCCCTGGCCCCGCCTGGAATGGCCCGCCTACTCGGGCCATGAGTACCTTTACGAGATCGGCCCCATGATCGGCGCCCGCGTAAAAGGCTACAACCCGGCCACCGGCGACTCCGTGTGGATCTCCATCGTGGACGATCCGATCCAGGACGGCGGCGATGAGGACTTCGAGCCGGTGCCCGGCTTCGCCCGCGACGGCCAACCCATGCTGGCCTTCTCCAACCGTCCGGAAACCTGGCCCGAGGTCTGGCCGGCCTATGTCAACGCCTACGGCGACACCGTCAAGAACCTGCGGGGCAAGTGGGCCGGCGCCTACAACGAGGTGGTGGGCCCGGACAGCGTGATCGAGGTGATCCGGGGCGACCAGGAGTCCTTCTTTGTGATGTCCGACAGCTTCAACCTGGATTTCCGGCCTGGCAACCCCGAGGGCAACCCCATCTACCTGCCCTATGCCGACAACGATCAGGTGAGCGGCCTTGGCCTCCTCGTCAAAGTGCGCGGGTACCAGTGGGCCGCCTCCGTGGTGGAGGACATCATCATCTTCACCTACGAGATCACCAACATCTCGGACTACGACCTGGACTCCATGGCGGTGGGCTACTATGCCGACTACCGGATCGGTGGCCCGGGCTCCGACTTCAGCGACGACATGTACACCTTTGACGCCGAGAACAACATGGTGATCGCCTACGACCAGGACGGCATGGGCTTCGGCGCCGATGGCCGTCCGTACCAGTGCGGCATGCTGGGCTTCCGCCTGCTGGAAACCCCCAAGGACGAAAACGGCCAGGAACTGGGCCTGACCTCGGTGTATTCCTTCCCCTACGGAAGCGGCGGCCTCTTCGCCTACAACGACTCGGCCATGTACAACCTGCTGCGGCCGGGGGTGTACGATGTTAACCCTGGCCCGGGCGACTTCGTCAATGTGTTCGGCTCCGGCTACTTCCGCCTGGCCCGCGGCGAAACCCAGCGGTTTTCCATTGCCATCGTGATGGGCGAAGACTCGGCCGACCTCTACGACAACGCCCGCTTCGCCCAGATCATTTACGACCGCGATTACCAGTTCCCCAAGGCTCCACCGCCGCCGCGCGTGATGGCCGTACCCGACCGGTACCGGGTCACCCTGTTCTGGGACGATTCCCCGGAACGGGTCGAGGGGTTTGAGGGCTACCTGGTGTACCGGTCCGAAGACGGCGGCGCCTCCTGGGGCGATCCGGTGACCGATGCCCTGGGCCGCCTGGTATGGTACAAACCTCTGGCCCAGTACGACCGGATCGATGGCGTCACCGGCTACGCCCCTATCGGCGTCAACGGTGTGCACTTTTACCTGGGCGACGACAGTGGCCTGCGCCACTCCTTCGTCGACAGCACGGTGACCCCGGGCAAAACCTACTGGTACGCCGTGCTCTCCTACAACCAGGGCGACACCGCACTCCTGGTGCCGCCCATGATGAGCTCCCTGTACCCCATCGAGAACAACCCCGCCATCGTCAAGGTGATCCCCACGGCTCCACCCCTCGGCATGACCGAGCCGGAGGTGGCGCTGGATTCCAGCCGGTCCACGCTGGTGACCACCAGCCTGTTTGAGGCCCAGATTGCCAATCGCTACGACCTGGCCGACGCCGACTACCTGATCACCGTCCAGTTCGATTCTACCGGCACCGACACCACCTGGACGATCACCCGCCTGCAGAACGGCGACAGCACCGTGCTGGCCTCCGGAATCCCTTACATCCACGGCGAGGACGCCGCCCCCATCGTGGATGGCTTGCGGTTCTTCGTTACTGCCGAAACCCGTGAGGGCCTGGACACGCTGGTGTGGTCCCCCGGGAACTCCAACCTGTATGTGGATCAGGTCTCGGTGTTCCGCTGGCTGCCGTACCATGTGATGATTGAGATCGGCGAGCCGGACACGGCGGCCCGGTACAAGTCCACCGGCCCCTATGTGAACAATGTGCCTATGAAGTTCCGGGTGTCCCTGGTGCAGGGTGATCAGATCCTGCCGGCCGAGTTCACGTACCAGGAGGCGGACGGCGACTCGCTGTTGGACGATCCCTATGGCAACGACCGGCTGTCCATCTTCGCCCCCGACGGCGCCACGCCGCTGTACCAGATCATCTTCAAATACCCCTTCGTGGCCGACTCCGATTCCGTGTACATCCCGCCCCAGGCCGGGGATGTGGCCCATCTGCACTTCTACACGCCGCTTTCACCGGCCGACACCGTG
>WGAB01000284.1 GCA_015489295.1 Caldifarciminota bacterium | reverse complement strand
GCTGGGCGTGGGCGGCGGGGTCATCGTGGTGCCGGCCCTGGTGCTCCTTTTTGGGGTGAAACAGCATGTGGCCCAGGGCATTTCGCTTGCCGCCATGGCCCCCATGGCGCTTGTGGGGTCCTGGACCCACTGGCGGCACCGCAAAATAGAGTTCCGCCTGCTGCCCGGCCTGGTGGTCGGCGGGTTGCTGGGCGTGGTCCTGGGGAGCACCGTGGCCCACTGGCTCCCGGCCGGCGTGCTCCGGCGCCTGTTCGCCGTGTTCCTCATCTTCTTCGGGGTGCAGTACGCGCGGGGGAACCACCTGCGGCGCCCGGCCTCCTGAAAAACCTATGCCACCTCCTGCAGCCTCCGGGCCAGGGTGGTGTACCGCTGGATGGGCTTCTGGTTCTTGAGGGCGATCCAGAAGGCCCGGCGGCTCCCCACCAGCACCAGGAGTTTCCGGGCCCGGGTCATGGCCGTGTAGAGCCAGTTGCGGTGGAGCATCACATACTGCTCGGTCACCAGGGGCAGGAGCACCACCGGGGCCTCGGACCCCTGGAACTTGTGCACGGTGAGGGCGTAGGCCAGTTCCAGTTCGGCCTCGGCCTCCAGTTCGGAGTAGGCCACGAGGCGCCCGTCGCCGAAGTGCACCACCAGCCGGTCCTCCTCGGGGTCCACGGACACCACCCGGCCCACCTCACCGTTGAACACGGCCTTGTCGTAGTTGTTGCGGGTCTGGATCACCCGGTCGCCGGTGGCAAACCCGGCCAGTTCTGCGGTTCGGTGCGGGTTCAGCACCTCCCGGATCAGGGGGTTCATCTGGCGGACGCCCACGCTCCCCCGGTGCATGCCCGTGAGGTACTGGAAATCGTGGCCGTAGCGGCGGGCCAGATCGCGCGCCAGTTCGTGCACCCGGTGGGTTTCGGTGTCCTGGATTTCGTGGAACACGAAGTCGGGCGCCTCGCGCACCCGGAGGGGCTTGCCCTGGCGCACCCGGTTGGCGTTGATCACGATGCCGCCGGCGTGCTCCTGGCGGAAAATGCGGTCTAAGGTTCGGCCGGGCAGGCGGCCCGAGGCCAGCAGGTCCCGGAGCACCTGGCCGGGGCCGATGGCCGGCAGCTGGGCGGGGTCGCCCACCAAAAACAGGCGGGTGCCAGGCCGGAGGGCGGCCAGCAACCGGTCAAAGAGCACGAGGTCCACCATGGAAAGTTCGTCCACGATCAGGGCGTCCACCGGCAACGGATGGTCTTCGTCGTGGTTCCAGGTGCCGCCCTGGAAGCCCAGCAGGCGGTGGATCGTGGAAGCCTCGTGGCCGGTGACCTCCTCCAGGCGGTGGGCCGCCTTGCCGGTGGGGGCGGCGAGGGCCACCCGGAGCCCGGCCGTGCGGAAAACCGTGAGCATGGCCCGGGTGACCGTGGTTTTGCCGGTGCCGGCGTAGCCCGTGAGCAGGAACACGGGGTGCCACGCGGCGCGGGCCACGGCCTCGCCCTGCTCCTCGGAAAGCTGGAACCCGGTTTCGCGGCGGAAGGTTTCCAGGGCCTGGGCCACCTGCAGGGGGGCGATCGGGGCCACCGGCGCCGTGGCCAGGGCGTGGAGCCGTTCGGCCACCCGTTGCTCCATGTCGTAAAACGCCTGCAGGTACACCCGCGCCTCCTCGGCCACCACCAGGCCCTCCTCTGCCAGTTGCCGGAGCCCTTCGTCCACGGCCTCGCCGGGCGGGATTTCCAGGGCCCGGAGGCGGTCCCGGAGTTCCGAAAGGGGCAGATAGACATGACCCTGTTCCTCGGCGGCCCGGTTCAGCACATAGTGCAGGGCGGCCCGGATCCGGCGGGGATCCTCCGGCCGGATCCCCTGTTTGCGGGCGATTTCGTCGGCCCGGCGGAAGCCCACGCGCGGCACCTCGGCCAGGCGATAGGGGTCCTCCTCCACGATCCGCACGGCGTCGTCGCCGAAGTACTCGTACACCCGGCGGGCCAGGGCATAGGAGAGGCCGAGGCGCGCCAGATGCAGAAAGGTCTTGCGGGTGGTGGCGTACCGGTGC
>WGAB01000283.1 GCA_015489295.1 Caldifarciminota bacterium | reverse complement strand
CTTCCTCCCCCTGAGGGGGAGGATTGAGGTGGGGGTGCTCCGTAGGAGCCGCTTCAGCGGCGATTTTTCTTGAACCCACCAGGATTTAGGAGAGAATGCGAATCGCGGCTGAAGCCGCTCCTACATTTGCAGCCCTGCGGGCTACCCCTCCCCTCAGTCCCCGCCCGCCAGGGGCGGGGATGCATTGGAGCCTTGCCCCCGCTACCGGTGATGGAATGATTTGATCCTCGCGGCGAAAGCCGCTCCTACCATAAACACCTTCGCCTTATCGGGTCGGCTTCGCCGATGCCCTGCCGATAGGTCCGAAGCCCGTGGCCCCGCCGTATAATTGACCCCGCCATGGCACTTCTGGAGCATATCCAAAGCCCTAAGGACCTGAAAAAGCTTCCTCTGGACCGGCTCCCCGAACTGGCCGAGGAAATTCGGCAGTATCTCATCGATGTCGTATCCGAACACGGCGGGCACCTGGGCGGCAACCTGGGGGCCGTGGAACTCATCATCGCCCTGCACTACGTGTTCGACTCGCCCCGTGACAAACTCATCTTCGATGTGGGCCACCAGGCCTATGCCCACAAGATCCTCACCGGCCGCAAAGACCGGATGCCCACGATCCGCCAGTACGGTGGCCTTTCCGGGTTCCTGGTCCGCACGGAAAGCCCCCACGACATCTTCGGCGCCGGCCATGCCTGCACCTCGCTGTCGGCCGCCCTGGGCCTGGCCATCGCCCGGGACCGTCAGGGCGAGGATTACGAGGTGGTGGCCATCATCGGCGACGGCGCCCTCACCGGCGGCATGGCCTACGAGGCCCTGAACAATATCGGCAAACTCCAGCCCAACCTCCTCATCATCCTCAACGACAACGAGATGTCCATCGACCAGAATGTGGGCGCCATCCCGGAATACCTGAACCGCTTGAAGACCTCCCGCCTGTACAACCGCCTGAAGGACGACGTGTGGAACCTGTTGGGTCGCCTGCCCTCCGACGCCCTGAGCAAACGGGCCCGCGACCTGGCCCGCAGGATCCGGGAATCCCTGGAAACCCTGATGGTGCCTACCATCCTCTTCGAGGAACTGGGGATCCGGTACTTTGGCCCCATCAACGGCCACGATCTCCGTCAGCTGGTCCGGTACCTGCAGCGGGTCCGCGACATCCCCGGCCCCAAGTTACTCCACGTGCTCACCGAAAAGGGGCGGGGCTATCCGCCAGCCCTGGAAAACAAGGAACTGTTCCACGGCCTGGGTCCCTTCGAGAAGGAAACCGGCAAGCCCATCAAGAAGCCCGGGCCACCGTCGTACAGCAGCGTTTTCGGCAAAACCCTGCTGGCCCTGGCCCGGCAGGACCCCAAGGTGGTGGGCATCACAGCCGCCATGCCCCTGGGCACCGGCCTGAACCACCTGCGCGACGAGCGGCCGGACCAGTACTTTGATGTGGGCATTGCGGAGCAGCACGCCGTCACCTTCGCCGCGGGCCTCGCCGTGGGCGGCATGAAGCCCTTTGTGGCCATCTATTCCACCTTCCTCCAGCGGGCCTTTGACCAGGTGATCCACGATGTGGCGCTCCAGAAATTGCCCGTGCGGTTTGCCCTGGACCGCGGGGGTCTGGTGGGTGCCGACGGCCCCACGCACCACGGGGTGTTTGATCTCTCGTACCTGCGGATGATCCCGAACATGGTGGTCATGGCTCCGCGCGACGAAGCGGAACTCGTTCGCATGATCCACACCGCTTACCACTACGAAGAAGGCCCCATTGCCTTTCGATTTCCCCGGGGACAGGGCCTGGGGGTGCCGCTGCCCGAGCAACCGGAACCCCTGGAAATCGGCAAGTGGGAAGTGCTCCGGGAGGGCGACGAGGTGGTCATCCTGGCCGTGGGTCCCTTCGTGGCCTCGGCCCTTCGCATCGCTGAAGAACTGGGGCATCCCCATCTGGGGGTGGTTAACGCCCGGTTCATCAAACCCCTGGACGAAGACCTGCTGCGGAGGTTCCTGAAACAGGGCGTTCGGGCCCTGATCACCATGGAGGAAAACGTGCTGGCTGGCGGCTTCGGCTCGGCCGTGCTGGAATTCCTGGCCCGGGAAGGCGCGCCCCTGCCGGTGCTCCGCTTCGGCCTGCCCGATGCCTTCGTGCCCCACGGCGCCCGTTCTCTGCTGCTGCGCGATCTGGGGTTAACCCCTGAGGCCATGGCCCGCCAAATCGAGGCCTTTCTGAAACAATACTCCCATGCTCTGTGAACGCTGCAAGGTTCGGCCCGCCACACAAACCGTGGTGGTGGTCACCGAGAACCGCCGCCGCGAATGGCACCTGTGCGACGAGTGTGCGCCTCTGGTGGCCTACGGCCTGGTATCCCTGGAACCCGAGCCCTCCGAGAAAAAGCCCGCCGCTCCTCCACCCGGAGCTTCGCTCCGGTGCCCCTCCTGCGGGCTCACCTACAGCCGGTTCCTCGAGGTCCTGCGGTTCGGCTGCGCCGATTGCTACACGGCTTTCCGGGAAAACCTGCAAGTGCTGCTTCAGGAACTCCACGGCAGCAGCGTGTACCGGGGCGAGCCCTACCGACCCGATCCGACGAAGGAGCGCTGGATCCGGGAACTGGACCGGCTCCAGGGAATGCTGGAAACCGCCGTGCTGGAGGAGGACTTTGAGCGGGCTGCGGAGCTCCGCGACCGCGTGAAAACCATACTGGAACACCTGGGATGGACCGGATCCGACAGCAAATAGAGCAGATTCCGGCCTGGCTGCAAACCACGGGCGAGTACCCGGAAATCGTCATCAGTTCCCGGGCCCGCCTGGCCCGAAATCTGCGCTCGTTCCGTTTCGCTCTCAAGGCAAGCCGGGAAGACCGCGAGGAAATCAAAAACCTGGTGCGGGAACGGCTCCACCTGTACCCGGGCTTTCAGTCCCTGGAAATTCTGGAGGTGGATTCCCTGCCCGACCTGGCCCGCCAGGCCCTGGTGGAACGCCATCTGGTCACCCGGGACCTTTTGAAGAACCCGGAACATGCCCTGGCCCTCTACTCGCCCGACGAAACCCTGGCCATCCTGGTAAACGAGGAAGACCACCTCAGGGTGCAGGTGCTGGCCAACGGCCTCGCCCTGGACACGGTGTTTCAAAGGATCCGGGAAATTCACGAAATCCTGGGGCTGCTTTTTCCCCTGGCCTTTCACGAGGAGTTCGGGTACCTCACCTCGTGCCCCACGAACACCGGCCTGGGGCTCCGGCTTTCGGTGCTCATGCACCTGCCGGGCCTGGTGCTGGCCAAACGGCTGGCCCGCCTCGTGAAACTGCTGTCTCAACACCGCACCAGCATCCGGGGCCTGTACGGCGAGGGCAGCGAGATCCTGGGCAACATCTTCCAGATCTCGACCACCCGGAACCTGGGCCTTTCGGAGGGTGAACTGCTGGAGTCCTTCCGGCACACCGTCACCGAGATCATCCAGCTGGAACAGGAAACCCGGCAATACCTCGAAGAGGAGGCTTCAGACCTCCTGGAAGATCGGCTGTGGCGGGCCCAGGCGGTATTGAGGAACGCACGACTGATTTCCTTTGAGGAAACGGCACAGCTGACCTCAGCCCTGCGGCTGGGCGTCGGCCTCGGCAAAATCTACGATGTGAAAATCCAGACCCTCAACGAGATCCTGTTCTTCGCCCAGCCAGCCCACCTGCAGATGCTCTTCGGCCACGACATGTCGCCCCGGGAGCGTGACCTGCGCCGGGCCGCCTACGTGCGAACCAAACTCCGGTCGGACGCCGATGGCTCGTAAACGCCGCCGATTGTACCTGGTGTCCACCTCCCCCAGGCGGGCGGAGATCCTGCGGCGTTTCGGTTACGCCTTTGAGGTGCTCCCTCCCAGGCAGGAAACCACGGCGATCCGGCATCCCAACGATACCCTGCGGGCTGCGCTGGAAAAATTGCCCAAACACCGGGAATCCGGGGTATACCTGGCCGCAGACACGGCCGTGTTTGTCGAAGGCGAGGCCCTGGGCAAGCCACGGAACCTGGAAGAAGCACGGGCTTTCCTGGAAAAACTCTCCGACCGGATGCACCAGGTAGTTACCGGCTACGCCATCGCGGCCTACCCCGAAGGCAAAATCCTGAGCGGCACCGTGGTCACCGAGGTCTACCTCGGCCCCCTGGGGCCGGAAGAGGTGGACCTGCTGTTGACCCATGGCGGCCCCCTGGACAAGGCCGGAGCCTACGGCATCCAGGGCATGGCCGGGCTCTTTGTCCGGTACCTGAAGGGGTCGTACTTCAACGTGGTGGGACTGCCCATCGAGGTACTGTATCCCCTGTTGAAGTCCTTTGGTGTGGTGCCTACCCGGAAGCCGCGGGTTTCCGAAGCTCCTCCCAGAAGATCCCGGCCAAAATAAAGGCCAGGCCCACAAGGGTGCCCTTTGCCAGGGGCTCCCGCAGGATCAGCCGAATCCACACCAGTGAGAGCACCGGCGCCAGGTACACCACGGCACTGGCTCGGGCCACCCGGGAGGCCCACCGCAGGGCCTGCAGCCACACCAGAAAGGTGATGCCCATTTCAAAGAGTCCCACGTACACAGCAGGGGCCCAAACGGCAAACTGCAGAGGCGGCACCGGGGTGCGGGTCCAGAGCATCCACAGGCTCACATAGCCGAAGCCCAGGCCGAAGTTCCAGAAGAGTTTGGGGAGGGGCGGTCGCCGATCCCGCAGGTTCAGGATCCAGTACGTGCCCCAGATCCAGGCGCTGGCCAGGGCCAGAAGGGTTCCTGCGGGGTCTGAAAACCGGAGGCCCTGGAGTTGCCCCTGGGTGGCCACGAAGGCCACCCCCACGAAGCCGAGAGCCAGGGCCAGGGCGTCGGTTTTGCCGAAGGGCCTTCGCAACACCAGCGCAGCCAGCAGCGTGAGCACCAGAGGCCAGGTGTAGTTCAGCACCAGGGCCTCCTGGGCCGGCAACCGACGATACGCCGAAAACAGCACCAGGTAGTACAGAAAGGGGTTCAGGAACCCCAAAGGGATCGAAGGACGCCACTGGCGGAACAGGTCGAAGCCGTGCTGCCGGAGGGCGGCCGGGCCCAACACCAGCCCGGCGGTGCCTGCGGCAATCCACAGGAGCTGCACCTCGGTGAGGTTCCGCAGGGCGATCTTGAAGGCGGTGGCCACGGTGGACCAGAGGAACACAGCCAGCCAGGCGTACACCACGGTTTTCCTCCCTACAGGTTCCAGAAGGCCAGCACGGCCTCCAGCACCTCCTCCGGCGAAATGCTCCGCAGGCACTCCAGGGTGCCAAAGCGGCACGGCCGTTCGCCGTGCAAACTACAGGGGCGGCATCCCAGCCGGGGGTTTTCCAGCACCCGCACCGAGGCCGGTCCCTGAGGGCGGAACCCAAAGGCTGGTACCGTGGGGCCGAAGAGTGCCACCGTGGGCACCCCAGAAGCCGAGGCCACATGGGTAGGCCCGGAATCGTTGGATACCACCACGGCGGCGTGCTGGAGCACGGCGATCATCTGGCTCAGGTCGGTTTGGCCGCTCAAATTGTGTCCTGCAGGATAGGGCCGATGGTGCTGGCCCAGGAGAACCACCGGGATCCCCCGGCGCTCAAGGAGCCGGGCAAGTTCGGCGAAATGGGGCCATTCCCGCGTGGGATACACGGCCTCCGGGGCCAGGGCAACGTAGCGAGGGGGCAGCGAAAGGTCCGCGGGCCGGGGCCGCAAGGGCAACCGCGGCAGGGGCCCGGGCCGCGGAATCAAACCCAGGCGATGGAAGGGCTCCAGGTACCGCCGGTACACCGGCACTTCCTTCAGGGGCACCCGAAACCACAGGTGAAGCCGCCGGGCCAGGGCGGCCTTGCGCACCTTCTGTCGCCGCCGGGCACCACTGTTCCTGGCAATCCAGTAGGTCAGGGGCTTTCGGTGAAGGTCTACGGCCAGGTCAAAACGCTCGGCCCGGAGCCTCTGAAGGAGATCCTGCAGTTCAGAGCGGGAAGCCCCCCGTTCCAGCGGCCAGAGTCGCTGGATCCGCGGATCTTCGTTGTAAAGGGGGGCAAAGGACCGGTACAGCACCAGGTGAACCTCATGATCCCGAAGGCCCTCCAGCACCGCACTGACATACACCAGATCGCCCAGGGCCGACAGGCGGATCAACAGGATTTTCATGGAAACTCAGGGGGCCAGGCCGGGGGACGGTCCACAGCAGCGCAGGCACCCGGCCGCCCGTGGAGCCAGAAGCCGGGTCGCGGCCGGGCAACGGCAGGATCGGGTTCCCTGCGCTCCCCTTCCAGCAGCCGGGGAGCGATCCCCAGCACGAGGAGGCCCTGGATCATCCGTTTAAGGAACTCCCTGCGCGTCATGCCTGAATTATATGCCCGGGGCCACAGCGTATAATTTTTCCGAAGCCCAAAGGAGGTGCCCACCATGGATTTTCTGAAGGAATTGCGGTACACCCTGGAAGCAGCGCTGGCTGTAGCCAAGGACGTGGCCGAAACGGCCGTGCAGAAATCCAAGGAGACGGCCACGGTGGCCCGGTATCGCCTGGAAATCGCCCGCTTGAACCGCCAGTTGATCCAGGAGTTCACCGAAATCGGCATCCGCACCTACGAACTGCTGAAGAGCGATCAGGGCAACGCCATCGCCGAAGACGACAGGATCCGCAGCGCCATGGATCACATTGAGGAACTCAAGGCCAAAATCGCCGAGTTGGAAGAGCTGATCCGCGCGGAAAAAAGCAAGGAAGCGGAGGGTGAGCACACCTCTGCCTAAGGTCGTTATCGTCGGAAAGGTCAACGCCGGGAAATCCACCCTGTTCAACCGCCTGATTCGCAAGCCGCTGGCCGTAACAGCGGCCACCCCGGGGGTAACCCGGGACCGGCTCCGCAAGCCGGTGGAATGGGGCGGCGTGACCTTTGAACTGGTGGATACCGGCGGCCTCTATCCCCCCAACGAAGACGAAATCTTTGAACGGGTGGCCCGGCACATCGAACGGGAGGTCCGCGATGCCGACCTGGTGCTGTTCCTGGTGGACCTCAAGGAAGGGCTCACCCCCTACGACGAGGAAATCGCCCGGTGGCTCCGAAGGATGGGCCGACCGGTGCTGCTGGTGGCCAACAAGGCCGACATCAAACGCAAGGATCCCCTGGAATTCCTGAAACTGGGTTTCGGCGAGCCCCTGCTGATCTCCGCCGAGCACGGCCAGGGCATTTCCCACCTGCTGGACACCATCGTCGACACCCTGGCCGCCCAGGGAAAGACGACAGCCACCCCGGAACCCCCACGGGACCTGATCCGGGTTTCCATTCTGGGGAAGCCCAATGTGGGCAAGTCGTCGCTCCTGAACGCCCTGGTGGGCGAAGAGGTGAGCGTGATCTCCGAAATCCCGGGTACCACCCGGGATGCCGTGGACATCGTGCACGGCCCCTTCCTGTTCGTGGATACCGCCGGGCTCAAACGAAGGTACCGCGATGAACTGGAATACTTCGCCGCGGTGCGCACCGAGCGGTCGCTGCACTTCGCCGAGGTGGTGATCGTGGTCCTGGACGTCAGCCAGCCCATCACCCGAATGGACAAACGCATCATTGGCCTGGCCGTGGACGAGGGCAAGGGGATCGTGATCGCTTTGAACAAGGCCGATCTCCTGACCTCCCGGGCCCGGCGGGAAAAGTTCCCGGAGGTGCAACGGGAACTGGACTTCGTGGACTGGGCGCCCAAACTCTTCACCTCGGCCAAAACCGGCGAGGGCCTGGACTACCTGAAGGATGTGCTCCAGCGGGTGTACCGGGAACGGAAAAAGCGGATTTCCCGTGCCGAACTCCTGGCCTTCTGGAACGAAGTACTGGAGCAGTACACGCCACCCGCCCGGGTGAGCCGGTTCGTGGCCCTGCACTGGGAGCCGCCCGAATTTTTGATCGAAACCGTGGACCGGGACATGCCCGGCCATTTTCTCCGCTTCCTGGAGAAAAAGCTCCGGGAACGCTTTGGCTTTTGGGGAGTACCCATCCGATGGACACTTCGACGCAAGAGGAAAAGGCACCCTTAGGCCGATTCGTGTTCTTCGGCTCCGGCGACCTCGCTCACCGGGTCCTCCGGGAGCTGGTGCATCGGGGGTACCGCCCGGTTGCCGTGGTCACCACGCCCGACCGGCCCCGCGGCCGGGGCCGGAAGGTTCGCCCCGGGCCGGTCAAGGTTTTCGCCCAGGCCGAGGACCTGCCCCTATTGCAGCCCGAACGGCTCAAGGATCCGGCCTTTCTGGCCGAACTCCGGGCCCTGAGGCCCACGTACCTCGTGCTCACGGATTACGGCAAAATCCTGCCGCCGGCGGTCCTGGAAACCCCCGAAAAACTGGCATTGAACCTGCATCCCTCTCAACTGCCCCGGTACCGGGGAGCCGCCCCGATTGAGCGCGCCCTGATGGCGGGCGAACGGGAAATCGGTCTGACCATCCTGGTGATGGTTCCCCGGGTGGATGCGGGCCCGATTCTTTTGCAGGAGACACTGGCCGTGCCCGAAGGCGCCACGCGGGGCGACCTTTTACCCGAGATCGCCCGCCGGGGCCCAGACCTGTTGCTGCGGGCCGTGGCTGCCTACGAGCGCGGCGAGATCCGGCCGGTGCCCCAGCCCGAAGCGGGGGCCTCCTACGCCCCCAAGATCCGCCCGGAGGAAACCTGGCTGGACCTGAACCGGCCGGCCGAGGAACTGGCCCGGCAGGTGCAGGCCCTTTCGCCCCGGCCCGGGGTCCGCGTGCGGCTCGACGGCAAGGTGGCCCGAATCCTGCGCGCCCGGGCGGTACCCGGGCTCCGGCTCGCACCCTGGCAGGTGCACATCCAGGAGCAGCGGCTGTTCCTGGGCACCTCGGAGGGCGCCCTGGAAATCCTGGAACTGGTTCCGGAGGGCAAACGGCCCATGTCGGCCCGGGACTTCTTGCTGGGCCACCGGCCCCGCCGGGCCTCCTCACCCCATGGCCCCACCACCCCTTAGCCGCAACCGGAGTTTCCACTTCCTGGCGGCCGCCAACCTCATCTCGCAGTTCGGCGACCGCCTGACCCACATGGGCCTCATCGCCCTGGTGGCCCTGCTCAAACCGCACAGCACCCTGGCCTTCAGTACCATGGCCCTGTTCTTCGCATTGCCGGTGATCCTGTGGGGGTTTCCCTCGGGCTACTTCGCCGACCGGGTCTCCCGCAAAAGCCTCCTGCTTCTGGGCGACTTCAGCCGCCTGGGCCTTTTGGCCCTGCTGGCCCTTTTGGCCTGGCAGCACCGGCTCAATCTGCCCCTGCTGTACGGCTTCGTGTTCCTGGTGTTCCTGTTCGGCGCCATGTTCAACATCTCCCGCAACGCCTTGATTCCGGATCTGGTGCCCCGTCCCCAGCTCCTCCGGGCCAATGCGGTGCTCACCCTGGTGGCTCGAATCGCGACGGTCCTGGGCACGGTATCGGGAGGGTTCCTGGTGCAGCGCCTGGGAGCGGCTCCGGCCTTCGCTCTCAATGCTCTGACCTACGGCCTGAGCTTTTTGCTGGTGCTGGGCATCCGGGCACCCCGCACAGCTGTCCGGTCTTCCCGCCGTGGGTTCCAGGACCTTCGGGAGGGGTTCCAGGAGGCGATCGGCAATCCGCCGGTGCGGGCCCTCCTGGTCACGGTAATGTTCCTGGCCTTTCTCGCGGCACTGTCCTATACGCTGCTGGTGCCCTATGTGCAGCAGTGGATCCGGCTGGGCACCGAGGGTGTGGGCATCCTCGGAGGGCTCCTGGCGGTGGGCATGTTCCTGGGGGCCGGGGTCACCAGCCTGGCCCTCAAAGATACCTGGGCTACGGGAATTCTGGCCGGTGCCTTTGCCCTGCTGGGGCTCGGGATCCTGGCCCTGCCCGCGGTGCGAAACCCCTGGGTGCTTTACGGGGGTACGGTGGCGGCCGGGGCGGTGGCGGCGGTGGTGGCCATCCTGCAGGACACCCTGCTCCAGAAGCACACACCCGGCCCGAGGCTGGGTAAGGTCTTCGGCCTCAAGGAAATCCTGCTGAGCTCGGTGTTTCTGGCCGGTTCCTTTGGCATGGGTGCCGTGGCCGACCTCTGGGGAATGTACCCGGCCCTGAAGGCAGCAGGTGCGCTGTTGATCTGCTTCGGGGGCGTTGCTTTGCCCCTCTGTCGACGGGCGGGATGCGGCCAGCCGAACCGGGAAAGCCGTTAGGCCCTCAGAGCGGCCAGGGTTTCGTCGATCCTCCGGATCCCCTCCACGATGTCCTCGTCGGCGGCGGCAAAGGAAATCCTCAGGTGTCCTTCGCCGCTGGGCCCGAAGAAGGTGCCCGGCAATACCGAGACATGAGCCTGCTCCAGAAGTCGCAGGGTAAGTTCGTGGGAGGTAAGCCCCACATCGGAAAACCGGGGAAACAGGTAAAAAGCGCCCCCGGGCGGAAAAGCCTCCAGGTGCCGGGAGTTTTTCACAGCCTCCAGGATCAGGTTCCGCCGACGCCGGAACGCCTGCACCATCTGCTCCACAGCCTCCTGGGGACCAAGGAGGGCCTCCACAGCGGCGTACTGGGCAAAGGAGGGGGCACAGGACACGTTGTTGGTGATCATCTTCACCATGGCCTTGATGAGGTGCCGGGGAAACAAGCCGTAGCCCAGGCGCCAGCCGGTCATGGCAAAGGCCTTGGAAAAGCCGTCGATCAACACGATGTTGCCGTCGTCTTCCCAGTAGTCCATCACCGAGGCGAAGGTGCCCTCGTACACGAGGCGGGAGTAAATCTCATCGGAGATCACATAAACATCCCGTTCCCGGGCCAAAGCCACGATGTCGCGGAGACGCTCGGCCTCGGTTACCGCACCGGTGGGGTTGCTGGGAGAGTTCAGGATGATGGCCACGGTTTTGTCGGTGATGCTGCGGGCAATGGTTTCGGGATCAGGCTGAAACCCCTCTTCTTCTCGGAGCACGTAGGGAACGGCTTTGCCGTCGGCCAGGCGAATCAGGGAGGGATAGCTCATGTAGCCGGGTTCGGGATAGAGCACCTCGTCGCCGGGGTTCACCAGGACAAACAGGGTATAGAGAAGGGCGGGCTTGGCTCCTGGAGTAACGGCAATTTGCGCCGGATCCACACGCACACCCTTGCGGCGGTACTCGTATTCGGAGATGGCCTCGCGGAGTTCGGGAACGCCCTGGGGCAGGGCATAGTGGGTTTTGCCCTCCTTCATGGCCCGGTATGCCGCCTCAATGATATGCTCGGGCGTAGGGAAATCGGGCTCACCCACCTCGAGATGGATCACTTCCACACCCCTGGCCCGCAACTCCTCAGCCTTGGCAAACAGGTCAAAGGAGGAAACCCCCAACCGACTGACCCGGTGAGAAAGACCGTGCTTCATGGCGGGTATTATACGGGGCCAGGCCCGCTTCCCCGGCTGCAAACAGCAGAGGAAAAAGTTTGCGCTCGCCGCTAAAACGGCTCCTACGAAGCTCCGAAATGTCCCTGCGGAGCCCTCCGACTCCGCTGTAGGAGCGGCTTCAGCCGCGATCCCAAAGCCACAAAGTCATCTGCAAAGCCTGAGTCCCGGAAAAATCGCCGCTAAAGCGGCTCCTACAAAAATTTTCCCCGGGTAGGAGCGGCTTTAGCCGCGATGCCCTCGCTTTTCTCTGATCTTCTCTTTGGATCTTTCGGCTGATGCAACGGATCCGAATCCTGGTTTCTTGATGGTGTGGAAAACCGCAAGATTCCCCGTAACACAGCATGTAATTTCCGACTTTATCATCGTGCCCTTGACAAAGCCTTAGGAAGGTTGTATTTTCGGGCTGCAGAGAGGGAAACAACATGGACTTTACGCGGATCGTCAAAGCCTTTCGGCCCCTGAGGGCTGTCTTCCTTTCCATCCTGTTTGTTTTTCTGTCCCCGTGGGATGTCCGACATGTTCTGGAGGCGAAGGTGTACGTGGTGCCGGGGCATTATCGGACCCTGGGCCAGGCTATGCAGGCCGTGGGGAAT
>WGAB01000282.1 GCA_015489295.1 Caldifarciminota bacterium | reverse complement strand
GAAAAGGTCTGGCCCGGCCGCAGGCGCAGCACCGTAACCAGTTCCTTCGGGGGAAAGGCGTGGGCTCCGTGGATTTGCACCGAGCGCACCGGCACCCCGACCAGCCAGGCGGTAAGGATCAGGGAACCGATGCCGATGGTTTCACCTCCGCTACAGGAGCCCGGCTTCCACTTCCTTCATGATGGCGCGGCCGATGACGATGCGCTGGATCTCCGAGGTGCCCTCGTAGATCTCGGTCACCTTGGCATCGCGGAAATAGCGTTCAATGGGCAGTTCCTTGGAATAGCCCATGCCACCGTGGATCTGGATGGCCTTGGTGGTCACCCACATGGCGGTTTCCGAGGCGAACACCTTGGCCATGGAGGCTTCCTTGGAAAACCGCTTTTTGCCCGCCATCTTGGCCAGGGCGGCCTTGTAGATGAGCAGCCGGGAGGCTTCAATGCGGGTGGCCATGTCGGCCAGGGTAAACATCACGGCCTGGTGCTGGATGATGGGTTTGCCGAAGGCCTCGCGCTGCATGGCATAGCGGGCCGATGCCGCGTAAGCGGCCTCGGCGATGCCCAGGGCCTGGGCTGCGATGCCGATGCGCCCCGCATCCAGGATGGAAAGCGCAATCTTGAAGCCCTGGCCCTCTTCGCCCAGCCGATGGCTCACGGGAATCCGGTAGTTGTCAAAGTGGATTTCCGCGGTGTGCGACGCGCGGATGCCCAGCTTGGGTTCCACCTTGCCCACGGAAAACCCGGGCAGCCGGGTATCCACGATGAAGGCGGTGATGCCGTGGTGCCCCTTGGAGGGGTCGGTGTTGGCAAACAGGATGATGTAATCGGCCACCGAGCCCGAGGTGATCCACGACTTGGTGCCGTTGATCACATACTCGTCGCCCTCGCGCCGAGCCATGGTTTTCAGGTTGGAGGCATCGGAGCCGGCATGGGGCTCGGTGAGGGCGTAGGCCCCGAGCGCCTGGCCCGAGGCCAGGGGGGTCAGGAACTTCCGCTTTTGCTCCTCGGTGCCGAACTTTTCCAGGCCGTAGCACACCAGCGAGTTGTTCACCGACATGATGACGGCGTGGGAGGCGTCCACCTTGGCGATTTCCTCCACGGCCAGCACATAGGAGATGGTATCGGCACCGGCGCCGCCGTACTCGGGCGACACCTCCAGGCCCATGAGGCCCAGTTCGCCCATCTTCCTGACCGTTTCGGCGGGGAACTCGCCGGTTTCGTCGTAGCGGGCGGCGATGGGTTCAATCTCCCTGCGGGCGAACTCGCGGGCCATGTCGCGGATCATCCGCTGTTCTTCGGTGAGTTCCAGGTCCACGGAAACCTTCCTCCTTCTTGTTTTTCAGATCGCCCCGTCGGGCGTTATGACCGAAACCGAATCCCCTCCGACCGGGTAAACACCCCCCGATACAAAAAGGTGATCTGGCGCAGGGTGGCCCAGAGATCAAAGGGATGGAGCGCCGAGATGGCGTCTACGGGGACCACCACCTTGTAAAAGCGCAGCGCGGCGCTACCGGCCGTGTGGAGCACGCAGATGTTGGCCACGGTGCCGGTGACCACCACATGGCGAATGCCAAAGAGCCGCAGGTACTCGTCCAGCGGGGTACCGTAGAAGCCGTCGTACCGGGTTTTCCGGATAAGGATGTCGCCTTCCTGGGGTTTCAGATCGTCCACGATCTCCCAGCCCGGGGTGCCCTCCACCACGTGCTCGCCCCAGAGGACGAACTCGGGATCCTCCTTCAGGTGGGTGTCCAGGGTGTAGAACACCCGCACCCCGGCGCTCCGGGCCTCTTGCAGGAGTTTCCGGATCACCGGCACGGTTTGGGGCGCGGTGGGCACGGGCAGTTTGCCCGTGGGCTCCACGAAGTCGCGCTGCATGTCCACCACAATGAGGGCGGTTTCCCGCGCCGGCAGCTCCACGGTTTCGGTAAAGGGAATCTCGGGCAATTCCACGGTTTTCGGGATGTTCATGGCCTTTTCACCTCCCTTGGGCTGCCTGGACAAAGGCCTGGAACAGGATGCGGGCCTCCGGCCCGTCCAGCATGCGTTCCGGATGGAACTGCACCCCCAGCACAAAGTGGTCGGGGTCGGTGCCCTCCACGGCCTCAATGGTGCCGTCGGAGGCCCAGGCCACATCCCGGAGCCCCTCCCCCAGGTGATGGATGGCCTGGTGGTGGTACGAGTTGACCACCACGGTGTCCCGGCCCAGGAGCCGATACAGCCGGCTTTCGGGGTCAATGGAAATCCGGTGGTAAATCGCCTCTTCCTGCCGTCGGGGGGCGTGCTGCTGGCCGGTTTCCAGATGCTGGATCAGGGTGCCGCCGTAGGCCACATTCAGGATCTGGATCCCGCGGCAGATGGCGAAAATCGGGAGTTTCCGGCGCCGGGCCTCCTGGATCATCAGGAGTTCAAAGGCGTCGCGTTCGGGATCAGGCCCCCAGACCCGTACGGGGTCCTGGTTGTAAACCAGGGCGGCAATGTCGCCGCCGCCGGTCAGAAGAAGGCCGTCCACCAGGTCCAGCAGGGCTTCTACCCGGGCCAAGGAGCGGGTAAAGGGAAAGATCAGCGGCAGGGCACCGGCCTGGGCCACGCCTTCCACATAGGGAAAGCCTACTTCGTACAGCGGGCCGTGGGAACCCCGACGGCTCCCGGGAATCACGCCAATCCGCACCATGGCGAAAATTTTACGGCCACGGTCCCCAGCGGGCCCTGAACCCCCGGACATCGGTATGCACGAAGGGGGTCCGGTGGGTTTCGGGTTTCCAGTCGTACACGCCGATGCCGCCCACAAGACCCGTCTTCTGTTCCACGCGCTCAAAGAGGAGGGCCAGCCACTGGGCGTCCCGCACATCCACGCGGCCGTCGTGGTTCAGGTCGTCCATGGCGCCGTCGCCGTCCAGGTCCACATACACATCCGCCGCCCGGCCGTAGGTGTGCATGCTGAAGCGGCCATTGCCCAATTTGGCGTTGTACCAGGGGGTGCGGTAGCCGCTCATGATCACGAAGTCGGCCAGATGCCCCAGGCGCAGGGCCACCTCCAGCTTGCGGAGCAGGTTGGGCTCCAGGTAAAAGAACCGGGGATGGCTGGTGGGCTCATGGCACAGGAACTCGCCCAGCAGGAAGTGGGGCGACACCTGCAGGCTCTCCTCGGCCGCGGTCCGCACCGGCACCAGCGGCACAGGTTGCCGGTAGATCCAGCGGTGGGCCCGCAGGAACAGCGACCAGGTGGAATCCGGCCCCCGATCGTAGGAGCCCACCCGGAACCCCTGGATCACGGTGTCCACGGAATCGGGCGAAATCGGCACGGCCAGCACCCACCGGCGCTGGGCCTCCACCCGCACCTCGCTGGTCCCCTGCACCGCCGGCCCTTCCCAGCGCCAGATCTGCACGGTTTGCATCCACACCGGGTACACGCCGGGGCGCGCGGGCACGGGCAGCCGCACCGGATAGGCTTCCCGCGGCACGGTAAAGGTTTGCCGGTTCCCGAGGATCACGCGGGTGGTTTCGGCCGCAAGGTAAAAGTAGCCCCGCAGGGTGTCGCGGTACCAGGAAAGGTGCAGGCTGTCCACCGAATGCACCTGCTGGAGCACCTCGGGGTCCTTCAGGAAGCGGGTCACGGGCGATACCACCCAGGGCATGAGGTCCAGGATAGTGCCGGCCTCGGCATAGCCCAGCCACACCAGCGAATCGGCCACCGGCCGCCCACAGTGGCGGAGTACCAGCTGGCCGTGCAGGGAAGCGGCACGGGGGAACCGGGCTTCCAGGGGCACCGGGCGATGCGGCACACAGGCCCCGGCCCAGAGGCCCAGTAGGGCCGCCAGCACCACGAGTTCAGTCTTCCAGCGGTTCCAGGTCATGGAACACCCCTTTCAGGGCTTGCAACACCCGGGTTTCCAGGGCCTGCAGTTCCTCTTCGGTTTCGGCGGAAAGGGTGATTTCCAGAGGGATGTTGGTGCGGCGATCAAACAAATCGGGCTTGGACTTGAAGTAGGCCTGGGGGAACCGGCGCCGGAGCGGTCGGAGCCGACGTTCAATGACGGATTCGTCGGCCAGGCCCGTGCGCACCCGGAGCACCTGCACCCGGCGTTTCGGCGCCAGATGCTGCTGCACCCAGGGCAACACCTCGTGGTCCAGGAAGGCCTGCATCTCCCGGGGTACACCGGGCAGGGCGAACACCACCAGGCCGCAGTGCACCAGGCGCACCGCAGGAGCGGTGCCCACGCGGTTCGGCAG
>WGAB01000281.1 GCA_015489295.1 Caldifarciminota bacterium | reverse complement strand
CTGCAGAGCGGCGGCGGAGGCCTGGGCGAGGGCGGTGGCATCGGCCTCGGTGGGGGTGGAGGCGCTGGCGGAGGCGGCGGCGTCATCACCCTGCAGGAAACCCTGGGCCTGGCCGCGGCCGCCAAGATCCAGGTGAAAAAGGAAAAGCCCAAGATTCCGGCACCGGTGGAACAATCCACCGTGAAGCCCAAGGCCCCGAAGGTGGAAATCCACGGCGACATCGCCCAGCGCGTGCGGAAACGGGTTCTGCCAGTCTATCCGGAGCGGGCCCGGCGGATGGGATGGGAGGGCGAAGTGGTGATCCGGCTTTCCGTTGACCCCCAGGGCAACGTGATTCCCTCCAGTGTGGTGATCGTGCGGTCCAGCGGCTACCCCGACCTGGACAACGCGGCCAAACGGGCCGCCCTTCGCTGGTCCTTTGACCCCCTGCCAGCCAACGTGGTGCAGGAGGTGCAGTCCGGAACCATCGTGTTCCGCTTTGTGCTGGAGTATTGACGATGAACATGACCAGAGTTTTCGCGCTGTTGTTCCTGTTCGGTGGGCTGGCGGCCCAGGATACCACGGGCCGGGATACCACAGGCCAAACCGGTGGCAACCAGAAGCTCGGTGTAGAAGAGGTAAAGGCCAAGGCCGAACTGCGGATTGAGGACGCAAAGAAACCTCCCCTCAAAATCACCCCCAACGCCTTTTCTCCGGTGGACTCCGTGATCCAGGCCAAGGAACGGCTGATCACCGTGCAGTCGGTGGAGGTGGTGGAACGGGCCATCGACCAGACGGTGAAGTCCCACAGCCCCTACATCCGGGTCCCGGTGGAAGGCGATGTGATCCAGAGCCAGGTCCGCATTCCCCTCCCCCGGATCCGCCGCAAGGACATCGCCCGGTGGAAGGTGGAGATCGTGAACTCCCTGGGCGAGCGGGTGGCCACCCTGGAGGGCACGGGCAGGCCTCCGGACGTGGTCACCTGGGACGGCCGGTACGGCTCCCAGCAGTGGATCCTGCCCGGCGAGCCCTACAGTTACCGGCTCGTGGTGGAAACCAAGGACGGAGCCCGGCGGTCCTTCGTGGGCACCCCCTTCAAGGTGCAGGGCTTTGCCCTGAACACCGGCACGGATTACCGCATGCGGGTGAGCCTGGGGCTTTTGTTTGAGCCCCGCCGGAGCGAGCTTTCCTCCGGGGCGGAACCGGTGCTGACCGCCCTTTTGAACCATGTTAAGGAACACAATCCCCAGCAGGTGGAAGTGCACCTGTATGCCAAGGAAACCTACCTCATGCAGCCCCGGTTGGAGGAACTGCGGCGGTACTTTGAAAAGTACCTGCCCCTCCAGCCCGGCGCCCTGAAGTTCCAGTCCCATTACCTGACAGGGAGCCCCAGTTATGAAATGCTGGAGGTGGTGGTCCGATGACCGATGCCCAGAAACGGGAGAAGATCCACCTTCTGGTGGAGGCCCTGGAGGGCGAGAACCTGGACCTGGTGCTGGCCCTCCTTCAGGAACTCCTGGAACTGCAACGGGAAGAGGCCCCTGAAGAAACCGCCGACCGGGTGGTGTGGGAATCGGCCACCTGGGGCAGGGAGCCCTCCCGGTAACCCCATGGGCACCATCCCAAAACCCTATGGCATCCAAAAAGTTGCCTGAAGACCTCGGACTGCGCGAGGCCATTCGCGCGGTACAGGAAAAGAAGGGCTGGGATCTGGTGGTCCTGGATCTCCGCCCGGTGACCAACTTCTTTGACTTCTTCCTGATCGCCAGCGGCCACACGGCAGAACACCTGCGGGCCATGGCCGACCGACTCCAGGAGGCCCTGGAAGAGATCGGCCTGCCCCTGCACCATGTGGAAGGCTACGACCACGGCACCTGGATCCTGATGGACTTCGAGTACCTCATCGTGCACCTGTTTCGCCCGGAAACCCGCAGCTACTACAGCCTGGAAACCCTGTGGGGCGATGTCCCCTCCTGGAAACTCCCCGATGAGCCCGACCATCCGACGGACGCTTGAGGACCGGCTAAAGCAGGTGGTGCAGGAGACCTTCGGGGTGCCGCTGGAGGTGGCCCTGGAGGTGCCGCCCAACCCCGACCTCGGGGATTTTGCCGCCCCCATCGGCTTCAAACTCGCCCGGCCCCTGAAACGACCGCCCCAGGAGATCCTGCAGGAACTGGCTCCCCGGGTTCAGGAGGCGCTGGCCCCCTGGATAGAATCCGTGGAGATCCAGCGCGGCTATCTGAACCTTCGGCTCAGCGAACGGGCGCTCCAGGACCAGTTGACCCATTTGCTGGCCGATTTTGAGGCCTGGCTCCCGAAGGCGGCCCAGGGGCGCCAGATGCTCATCGAGTTCGTATCGGCCAATCCCACGGGCCCGTTGAATGTGGCCAATGCCCGGGCCGCCTCGGTGGGCGACACGCTGGTACGCGTGGGCCGGTCCCTGGGGGCGCCGGTGGAGGCCGAGTACTACGTGAACGACGGCGGCGGCCAGATCCAGGCTCTGGAGGAAAGCATCGCCTGGCACCTGGGCGAACGGGAAACGCCGCCCCAGGACGGCTACCTGGGCGCGTATCTCAAGTCCTATGCCGAACAGGTACGCAACCTGCCCTACGGCCAGCGGGCGCGCCGGGTGGCCGAGGCCATCCTCCAGGACCAGATGGCCGAGCTCCGGGCCTTCGGCGTGACCTTTGACCACATCGTGTACGAAACCGAGTTCCACGATCCCGCCGAGGAACCCCGCGACCTGAATCCCCACATCGGCCGCCGTTTCGCCTACACGCAGCAGGTACTGGAGGCCTTCCGCCGACTGAAGGTACTCCGCGAGATGGAAGGAGCCCTGTACCTGGACACCACCGTGCGGGGCGACGACAAACCCCGGGTGCTCGTTCGGTCCGACGGCCGGCCCACCTATTTCCTGTACGACATCGCGTACCACCTGTACAAGTTCGACCGGGGCTACGAGCTGCTGGTGGACCTGTGGGGCCCGGACCATCTGGGCCATGTGAAACGCATGAAGATTGCGCTGGACCTCCTGGGTGAGGGTCTGGGCCGGCCCGAGGTGTCGGGCGAGAACTTCCTGGTGCTCATCGTGCAGCAGGTGACCCTGTTGCGGGGTGGCAAACGCGTGCGCATGTCCAAGCGTAAGGGGGAGTACTACACCCTGCAGGATCTGGTACAGGAGGTAGGGGTGGACGCGGCCCGTTTCTTCTTCCTGCTCCGCAGCATCTCCACGCCCCTGGACTTCGACCTGGACCTGGCCCGGAAACTCTCCAGCGAGAACCCCGTGTACTATGTGCAGTATGTCCATGCCCGGATCCACAGCCTCATGGCCTACGCGGCCGAGAAAGGGGTGCAGCAATCGGCGCAACCCTCGGATCTGGCCCTGCTGACCGCCCCCGAGGAGCGGCACCTGCTCCGGCTCCTTTCGGGCTTCGGCGACCTTCTGCTGGACATCCACGAGCGCCACGAGCCGCACCGCCTGCCCTATGCGCTGATGCAACTCGCCGAAGGGTTCCACGCCTTTTACCAGAAGCACCGGATCGTAGGTGAGGATCCGGCGCGCACCCGAGCCCGGCTGGCGCTGGCCCGGGCGGTGCAGTGGGTAATCCGCCACGGCCTGGGTCTCATGGGTGTGCAGGCCCCGGAAAAGATGTAGGCCCTTGCCTTTTCCGGGTTTTCCCTTATGTTT
>WGAB01000280.1 GCA_015489295.1 Caldifarciminota bacterium | reverse complement strand
TGGGAACGCCGGTGCAGGAGGCGCTGCTGGACCCCGTGGTGCTCCGGGGCCTGTATCAGGAGATTCGGCGGTCGCTGGGCCCCCAGGGCGAGGTGCTGGACGACGCGAGCCCCGCGCTCGCCCGGATCCGCAGGGCCCGAAAGGAGGCCGAGGCCGAGGTCCTCCGCAAAATGGAGGCCCTGAAGCGGGCCTACGACCGCAAGGGCTGGCTCCGGGAACCCTTCGTGACCCTCAAGAACGGCCGCTATGTGCTGCCCTTGAAGTCGCATGTACAGCCCCGGGGCGTGGTGCACGGCTTTTCCCAGTCCGAGGAAACCCTCTTCGTGGAACCCTACGAGGTCATTGAGGTCCAGAACCGCCTGAAACGCCGCGAAGAGGAGGAACGCGAGGAGGTGCAGCGCATCCTGCGCGCCCTTTCCGACCGGACGCACCACCACGCCCTGTTCCTGGAGCAACTGAGCCGCCAGCTGGGCGACCTGGAAACCCTGTACGCCCGGGCCCTGTACGCCCGGGCCCTCGGCGCCGTGCTGCCCGAGATCCACGAAGGCCCGGAGTTTGTGCTGGAGGAGGCGTACCACCCCCTGCTCGTGCAGGAAAAGGGGTTTGAGGGCACCGTGCCCCTGTCGCTGCATTTCCGCGAGGCGGTGCTGCTCATCTCCGGGCCCAACGCGGGTGGCAAAACCGTGGCCCTGAAAACCCTGGGCCTGGCGGTGCTGGCCGCCATGGCCGTGTTTCCCTTTCCCGCCCGCAGGGTGCGGGTGCCCCTGCCCCACAACCTGTGGGCCCTGGGGTTCCAGGACGAGCAGGACCTCCTGAAGGGCGAGTCCAGTTTTACCGCGCTCGTGCGGGAGATCCGGGAACTCCTGGAACGGGTGGAGCCCGGCGACCTCGTACTCTTCGACGAGATGCTGGCCTCTACCGATCCCTCCGAGGGCGCGGCCCTGGCCTACGCCCTGCTCGCGGAACTCAAGGAGCGGGGCGCCCGGGTGGTGGCCAACACCCACCTCGGCCCCCTGAAGGAACTCGTGGCCCGCACCCCGGGCATGGTGAACGCCTCCATGGGCTACGACCCGGCCACGGGTCGGCCCACCTACCGGATGGAGATCGGCGAGATGGGCGAAAGCCACGCCCTAGAGATTGCGGAGCACGAGGGGCTGCCGCCGTCTTTGATCCAGCGGGCCCGGGAAACCCTCCGGGAGTTTGAGGAGGGCCTGCGGCTTTTGAAGATCCAGCTGGCCGAAAAGGAACGGGAACTGGCCCGGCAGGCCCGGGCCCTGGCCGCCCGGGAGCAGGAACTGCGCGAGGAGGAGGCCCGGCGGCTGGAGCGCGCCCGGCAGCGGGCCCGGGAGATCCTGAGCCGGGTGGAACGCGAGGCTGAGGAACTGCGGCGACGGCTCCGGAAGGCCGCCCAGGCCGAACGGGCCCGCGAGGCCGTGAGCCTGGCCTCCAGCGTGAAGCGCGAGGTGCGCGAAAAGGTGCAGGAACAGGAGGCCTTTACCCGACCGGCCCGCACCCTGGTGGTGGGCAAGACCTACCGCATCAAGCCCTTCGGCTTCGTGGCCGAGTATGTGGGCGAACGCCAGGGCCGCCACTATGTGCGGGTGGGCAAGCAGGAGATGGAGGTGCCCCGCGATGCCTTCTATGAAGTTTGACGAGGCCATTGAGGAGATCCGCAGCCGCATCAACATCCTGGAGATCGTGTCTGAGCGGGTGGACCTCAAGCGTTCGGGCCGGTCGTACCGGGGCCTCTGCCCGTTCCATGCCGAGAAAACGCCATCGTTTTATGTGGACCCCGACAAGGGGGTGTACCACTGCTTCGGCTGCGGGGCGTCGGGCAACCTGTTCCGCTTCGTGATGGATACCGAGGGCGTGAGTTTCCGCGAGGCCGTGGAGATCCTGGCCCAGCGGCTGGGGATCACCATTGAATACGGCGATCGGGAGGACCGCCGAAATCCCCTCTTGCGGATTCTGGACTTTGCGCGTACTTATTACGCATCGCAGTTGAAGCGGGAGGCCGGGAGGGGTGCCCGGGAGTATCTGCGGCGTCGAGGTGTGGAGCCTGAGACCATGCAACGGTTTCAACT
Organism: Caldifarciminota bacterium; assembly: GCA_015489295.1. The sequence continues at coordinate 13,280 of WGAB01000280.1, read as the reverse complement.
GGGATACGCTCCCCCCTCCGGATTCGGCTTGCTCCGGGAAGCGGAACGACAGGGGTTCTCGCGGGAACTCCTGCAACAGGCGGGATTGCTGACGGTGACCAGCGACGGCCGCGTGTACGACCTGTTCCGCGAGCGGCTGATGTTTCCGGTGCAGGACGCCACAGGCCGGACGGTGGGCTTCAGCGGCCGCACCCTGGCCGACGCCCAGCCCAAGTACCTGAACACGCCGGAAACTTTGGTGTTCAAAAAAGGGCGCCTGCTCTACGGGTATCCGCAGGCCCGGGATGCCATCCGGGCCCGCGACGGGGCGATCCTGGTGGAGGGGCAAATGGACGTGCTCCTGATGCACCAGGTGGGCTACGAGAACACGGTGGCGCCCCTGGGCACGGCCTTTACCGAGCACCAGGCCCGGCAGCTGGCGCGGAGTACAAAGCATGTGCTGCTTTTGTTTGACGGCGACGAGGCGGGCCTGAAGGCAGTGCAGCGGACGATTCCGGTATTGCTGAAGGCAGGTATCTTTCCGAAGGTGGCCCTCCTGCCCGAGGGCACGGATCCGGCCGACCTGGCAGGCCGTGAGCCCGAGGCCCTGCGGCGCCTGATGGACCAGGCGGTGGATATCGTGGACTTTTACCTGCAGAAAAGGCCGGAGACCGTGGAGGAGGGGTACCGCCAGATGCGGGCCTTTGTGGAGGCCCTGGCCGGTGCCCAGGATCCGGTGCTGCAGGAGAGCTTCCTGAAGGAGGCCGCCAAACGCTACGGTTACGACCTCGACCGGATGCGGGAGGCCCTGGAGATGCTGCGGCGGGACGCGGGCGCGCCCCGGATGTCCCCTGCGGCTTCCCGGGGTACGCCGGAGGAAGGGGGACACTGGGAAATGAAGTTGCTGGCGGTCATGCTGGCCGACGAGGCCCTGAGGCCCCACCTTTATACCCTGCCCCCGGCCGCCTTCCGGCACCCCGGGGTGCGGGACCTCTTGCAGAAGGTGCAGGAGGGCAAACCGGTAGACGAGGCATTGGCTGAAGCCGATGCCTCAACCCGGACGGAACTGGCCCGAGCCCAGATGCGAATCGGGCAGGCCGACATCGGGCTTCTCCGCCACTGGGCGGTGGAAAAGATCAAGAAAAAGGAAATCCTGGCCCGGATTCAGGAACCTTCGGGGGAAGAACCCTTGAAGGAGATTGAGCGTTTGAAACAGGAACTCCTTCGGCTGTCGACCCAGCGGCTGAAGGGGTTATCGTAGGAGGTGCATGAACATGCAGAAGCCTAAGGTTCGCACCAAGCGGGAGGTCTTCCAGGAGGTTGTGGAATACGCCAGGGCGCGGGGCAACAAGATCTCGTACCAGGAGATCAACAAGCTGGTGCCCGCGATCTATGCCCATGGGGACGCCCTGGACGAGCTGATCATGCTCCTGGTGGACCACGGCATCGATGTGTACGACGAGGAGGAGGTGCCCAAGAAGAAGAAGCGTCGCCGGAAGCGGAAGCAGGACCTGGACGAGGACCTGCTGGAGCACACCCCCACCGGCGACGATCCGGCGAAGACCTACCTTCGCCAGATTTCCAACCTCGGGCTCCTGACCAAGGAGCAGGAGGTGGAGTACGCCTCCACCCTGGACGATGCCCGTACCAAGATCATGCACCGCATCTTCCGCACCAAGTTCGGGCTCACCAAACTCCTGCACCAGATGGAGCTCTCCCGCAAGGGTATCGTGCAAATCGAAGAGCTGGTGCACGTGGATTCCCGGTACTGGACCTCCCGGCAGAAGAACCAGGAGGAGAAGAAGCGGGTGTTCACGGCCTTCGATTTCCTGAAGGAGCGCATCCAGAAGGTCATGCCCCTGTGGGATTCCCCGGACCGGTTGACCCCCGAGGAGCGGCGGAAACTGCGGGACACCCTGAAGACCATCATCCGCAAGCTGGACCGGCTGAAGCCCCAGTTCCGCATGGTGAACGAGATCGTCAAGGCCTTCAAGGAAACCGTACGGCAGTACGAGGAGCTGGAAAAGGAATCGGTGGACCTCCAGAACGAATCGGCCGAGATCATGGAGCGGATCCAGGCCCGCGGCGGCAAGCCCACCCTGGAAGAGGAGAACCGGTTGATGGAAATCTCCTTCCGGCTCCGGGAAGTCCACCGCACCCTGAAGAACCTCCGCAACCTGCTGGGCATGGACCTGCCGTCGGCCAAGAAGGTGATCCAGGAGATCGAGGAGCAGGAAAAGCGGATGGATTGGGCCAAGACCAAGATGGTGGAGGGCAACGTGCGGCTGGTGATCGGCATTGCCAAGCGCTTCATGAACCGGGGCCTGGAGTTCATGGACCTCATCCAGGAGGGCAACGCTGGCCTCATCAAGGCGGTGGAAAAGTTTGACTATCGCAAGGGCTACAAGTTTTCCACCTATGCCACCTGGTGGATCCGGCAGTCCATCACCCGGGCCATTGCCGACCAGTCGCGCACCATCCGGGTGCCCATCCACATGATCGAGACCATCACCAAGGTGTCGCGGGCGAGCCGGGCGCTGATGCAGGAACTGGGTCGGGAGCCCACGGTGGAGGAGATTGCCGAGTACCTGGACATTCCGGTGGAAAAGGTGAAGCAGGCGCTGCACGCGGCCCGCGAGCCCATCTCCCTGGATAAGCCCGTGGGCAAGGAAGAGGATAGTGTGATGGGCGAGTTCGTGGTGGACAAGATCCAGAAGACGCCTCTGGAGGTGGCCCGGGAGTCGCTGATCCGGGAGAAGCTGCAGGAGGCACTGAGCACCCTGACCAAGCGGGAGCGGAAGGTGCTGGAGTACCGGTTCGGCCTGAACGGTCAGCCGCCCAAGACCCTGGAGGAGGTGGGCAAGATCTTCAACGTCACGCGGGAGCGGATCCGTCAGATCGAGGCGAAGGCGTTGAAGAAGCTCCAGCACCCGCTGCGTTCGGCGCGGCTCCGGTTCTTCATCGAATCCTCAGACCGCGGGTACTGAGGCCCGTTTTCGGGAAACCCCGGGGTGGCGGGGCGGCCTTAAGGCCGCCCCGCCACCCCGTTTAATCCTCCTGCACCTCCAGTCGCAGGAAGTGGGTGGCACAGGAGATACAGGGATCGTAGTTGCGGATCATCTGTTCTAAGCGCCAGAGCGCCTGGTCCCTGGGCAGGGCCAATACCTGGGGGGCCAGGGCCTTGAGGTCTTGCTCCATTTGTGCCAGGTTCTGGCTGGTGGGCGGCACGATCTTGGCCGATTTCACGAGCCCCTGATCGTCGAGGTCGTACCGGTGATACAGGATGCCCCGGGGAGCCTCGGTGATCCAGGCGCCCCGGCCGGCCCGGGGCTGGATCTCCACCCGGGGGGTGGACGGCGGTTCGTAGTTCTCCAGAATCCGGAGGGCCTCTTCGGCCGCCACGATCAGTTCCAGCCCCCGGGCCACGATGGAAAGGAAAGGGTTTCGCCAGGGCAGGGCAAAGGGGAGGTCCTGGAGCACCTCCCGGGCCACGGGCGTGAGGCGGTCGGCGTTGAGGTTGAGGCGGGCCAGGGGACCCACGTGGTAGGTTTGGCCGTGGTAGGTGCTGTGCAGGGCGTTGGAGTGGGGCACGTGCTCCTCCTGAAAGTGCTCTTCAAAGCGGTCCATGGGCAGGGAGGTGCCGTCGCTCACCTGGAGCCAGCCCTCGTTCATGGGATACTCGGTTTCGTGGCGCAGAGCCACGAAGAGGTACGGGATTTCCAGGTCTGGAAACGCAAAGGTGGCGACCCACCGGGTGGTTTCCACGGCCAGGTCTAAGGCTCGCTGGAGCCTGGGTTTGAGGGCCTGAAGTTCTCGGGGGAAAGGCACCCGGTAAAAGCCGCCCACGGCCACGTTGATGGGGTGAACCTCGCGGCCGCCCAGAACCCGGAGAATTTCGTTGCCGATTTTCTTGAGTTCCAGGCCCTGGCGCACCCGATCGGGGTGATCCTGTCCCAGGGCGAAGGCGTCGGCGTAGCCCAGGAAGTCGGGGGCGTGAAGCAGGTACACGTGAAGGGCATGGCTCTCGATCCACTCGCCGGCGTACAGCAGGCGGCGGAGGGCCCGGATCTGGGGAGGAACGCGGACCCCGAAGGCGGCCTCGATGGCGTGGGAGCTGCTCATCTGGTAGGCCACCGGACAGATGCCGCAGATGCGGGCGGTAATGTCGGGCACTTCGGTGAAGTGGCGTCCCACCAGGAAGGCTTCAAAGAACCGGGGCGGCTCGTAGATGTCCAGGCGGGCTTCGAGCACCTGGCCGTTGCGGACCTTCAGATAGAGGGCACCTTCGCCCTCCACCCGGGCTAAGGCCGACACCTTGAAGGTTCGGGTCCGTTTCCTTGGCTTATCCCTCATGGCGCACGCTCTCCTCCCGGAAGGCAGGGGCCCAGGCGTTGAAGGTGCGGAGCAGGCGAACAATGTGGTCGGCGGTGAGGCCACGGGCCTTCAGTTCGGCGGTAAGCCCGGGGAGATTGGGCCCCTGGGCGGGGCCGAAGCAGCCGAAGCAGGGCCGGTGATAGGCGGGGCACAGGGCGCCGCAGCCCGCCTGGGTGACCGGGCCCAGGCAGGGCTCGTTGCGGTGCACCATCACGCAGACGATCCCCTGGCGTTTGCACTCCATGCACAGGGCGTCCCGGGGAATCCGGGGCCGGCGACCGGCCAGCAGGGCGGTGATGACCTCCAGCACCTGGTCCTTGTTCACCGGGCAGCCCCGGAGTTCAAAGTCCACGGGCACGAAGTCGGCCACGGGATGGGAGTGCTCCAGGGTGTCGATGTATTCCGGGTGGGCGTACACCATCCGCAAGAACTCCTGGACATTGCGGAAGTTGCGGAGGGCCTGGATGCCCCCGGCGGTGGCGCAGGCACCGATGGTGATGAGATAGCGGGACTGGCGGCGGATCTGCAGGATGCGGCGGCGGTCGTGGGGTGTGGTGATGCTGCCCTCCACCAGGGAGATGTCGTAGGGGCCGGGCTGGGTGTTACGGGAGGCCTCCAGGAAGTAGGCGATTTCCACGGCCCCGGCCAGGTCCAGGAGGTGGTCTTCCAGGTCCAGGATGGAGAGCTGGCAACCGTCGCAGGAGGCGAATTTCCATACGGCAATGCGGGGTTTACGTTTGGCTGCCATCTCACACCTCCCGTTTGCCGAAGAAGGGCGACACCTGGGGATAGGAGAACACGGGGCCGTGTTTGCACACGAAGTAGGGGCCAAACTGGCAGTGCCCGCAGAGGCCGACGCCGCACTGCATGTTGCGTTCCATGGAGAGGTAGATATTTTCGGCCGGCACCCGACGGTCCAGGAGGGCCTGCACGGTAAAACGCATCATCACCTCGGGGCCGCACACCAGGGCCAGGGTGTTCCAGGGATCGAAAGAAACCTCAGGGATCAGGCGGGTGACCACCCCTACATGGCCTCGCCAGGAGGGGTCGGCGTGGTCGACGGTCACCTCCACCACCAGGTCGAACCGGCCCCGCCAGCGTTCCAGTTCCCGGCGGTACAGGAGGTCCTGGGGCGATCGGGCGCCGTACAGGAGCACGATCTTGCCGTACTCCTCCCGTTGTCGGAGCAGCGCGTACAGGGCCGGGCGCAGGGGGGCGAGGCCGATGCCCCCGGCTACGATGACCACATCCAGCCCCTTGCCCTGGTCCACGGGCCAGGCCGTGCCGAAGGGGCCACGGACGCCCACCAGGTCGCCGGGCTTCATCCTGCAGAGTGCCCGGGTGACGGGGCCCACGGCGCGGATCGTGTGGGTGAGGGTGTCGGAGGCCGAGGGGTCGCCGCTGATGGAGATTGGCACCTCGCCCACGCCAAAGGCGTACAGCATGTTGAACTGGCCAGGGGCGAAAACGAAGGCGCCGCCGGGGTCCAGGGTGAGGGTCCAGGTGTCGGCGGTTTCCCGGCGCACCCGGGTCACCCGTGCCCACACGGGGCGGAAGGTGGCACCGGGTCCGGCCGGCAGGGTGTTGACCGGTTGCCAGGGCATGGTCCTCTCCTAACGCCGATGTCCGTAAACGTCCATCAGCTGGATTCGGGTGGCCTTCAGCCGTTCGGCGATCACGCGAGCAAAGCGCTTGAGGAGTTCGTAGCCGAGTTCAGGGTCCTGCTCGAACTTCTGGCGCAGGCAATGGCCGTCGAAGGAGATGGCCCGCACCAGCGTCACGGCCCGGGCATCAAAGGCCCAGCGGTGGGGCTCCAGGAGCCAGGACCATCCCAGGACATCGCCCTCCCGGATGGTCTGGATCACGATGGGGCCGCGGTGGGGCACGAAGAGTTCCAGCGCCACAGTGCCATGGCGGATCACGTAAAACCGATCAGCGGCTTCGCCTTCCCGGGCCAGGTACTCACCGGGCTTGAACACCACGTTGGTGCCGCAGGTGGCGATGAATTCCAGATGGGAACGCTTCAACCCCTGGAAAAAGGGGTGTTCTGCCAGAAGATCGGCCAGGCCTCTCATGATTTGCCCTCCTTTACACTCCCCGTGGTTTGAAGGTGTTGTTCACGGAATCGCTGAACTTCCCGGGTGAGGTCGATCCCCACCGGGCACCAGGTGATGCACCGGCCACATCCGACGCATCCCAGGGTGCCGAACTGGTCCTGCCAGCCGGCCAGTTTGTGGGTGAGCCACTGGCGGTACCGGGAGGCCACGGACCGGCGGATGTGGCCGCCGTGGATGTACGAGTAGTCCACGCTGAAACAGGAGTCCCACCGCTGGATGCGCCAGGTGTGGGTTCCGGTGAGGTCGTTGATCTCCTCCACGCTCACACAGAAGCAGGTGGGGCACACCAGGGTACAGTTGCCGCAGCCCAGGCACCGTTCGCCGATTTCCTGCCAGAGGGGGGAGTCCAGGTGCCGGTACAGCAGGTCGCGCAGGCCCTCGGGGTTGAGGCGGCGGCTCTGGCTGCGGGCGGCCTCTTCGGTGGCCCTCTGGGCTTCGGCCATCTGGTCTGGCGTGGCCTCCGGGAGGTTCAGTTCCATCAGGAGATCGGCCCCTTTGAAGGACCCGTGTTCTGCCACGAAGCCTTCCTCGATCTCGGTAAGGGCCAGATCGTAGCCCTCGGTGGCCCGGGGGCCGGTGCCGAGGGAGGCACAGAAGCAGGTTTCCAGGGAGCGGGTGCAGTTCACCACGATCACGAAGGCGGTCCGCCTTCGGGTGGCGTAGGCTTCGTCCACGAAGGGGCCCTCGGTGAACACCCGATCCTGCACCTGGAGGGCGTGGAGTTCGCAGGGCCGAACGCCCAGGAGGGCCAGAGGTGGTTCGGCTTCGGGATCGGGTTCTTCGACCTCGTAACCCAGATCGGTTTTGCGGAGGTGTAAAAGGAGCCGTTCCGGAGGAAACAGCACCCGTTTCCATCCCTGGGGTGTGAGCACATGGTCGAAGGCCCGGCGCTCCGGAACCTCTTGGGTTTCGTAGTGCCCGGGAGTCGCTCGGGCCTGGAGGTTCCAGGGCAGATCGGCCGCCCGGTGAAGGGGGGCCAGCACCGGCACCCCTTCTTCCACGGTGGGACCGATGACCCGGTACCCCCGGTTTTCCAGGACCTGGATCAGCCGGTCCAGGGCGTCGTAGGACAGCCAGTACCTGGTTTTCGCCACGGTAACCTCCTTGGTTCCCTCCGGCAGGTTGCAAGGTTTGTGCCAGAGGCGAGAAGGGCGGACCAGGCGGCGGCCTTGCGGCGAAGCGACGGGCGGTCTGGCCCCGGTGTTCCAAAACGGAACAAATAAGGCTTGTCAAGTTCGGTTAGGTGGTGGAACCGGTGACGCGGATTCGGATCAGGTTCCCGGGCAGAGGTCCGGGAACCACTGCAGCAGGAAGGGATTGTGGCGGCATTCCCGGGCCAGGGTGGTTTCGGGGCCGTGGCCCGGGTAGAGCACGGTGTCCGGCGGCCAGGTGGTGAGGAGCCGCTTTAGGGAGCGGCGCAGGGCCTCGGGGTCGCTGCCCCTCAGGTCGGCCCGGCCCACGCTGTCCTGAAAGATGAGGTCGCCGACAAAGGCAAAGCCCTCGCCCCGATAGCATACCGAGCCCGGGCTGTGGCCCGGGGTGTGCACCACCTCCAGGCAGATCAGGAACCCTTCGGCATGGGAAGAGTTTTGGGAAACCACCTGGAGGGGGCCGTCGGCAGGGAGACAGAGCCCCTGGCCATCGGTGAGCAGTTGGTTGGGTTCTGGGGGCTCGCCGGGGTCCAGGCCGAAGTTGTCCAGCAGGTAACGCCGTTGGCGGCGGAGCACGGGGATTTCGTCGCGGTGGAGGTAAAAGGGGATGCGGTAGCGCTGGCGCAGGGGCTCTACGGCCAGGAGATGGTCAAAGTGGGCATGGGTGTTGACGATGCCTGCAGGCCGGAGCCCCCGGGTTTCCAGCCACTGGATAAGGCGGTGGGCTTCGTCGCCCGGGTCCACCACGATGGCCCGACCTCCGGCCGCCAGCACGTAGCAGTTGGTGGCCAGGGGACCGACGACGAACCGGTGGATCTCAGGGGGCTTCATGGGAAAGGCCCAGGAATTCCCAGAAACGGGGGTCCTCCAGGGTGTCCAGCAGCAGGTCGGGCCGGGCGGCCTCCAGTTCCTCCGGGGTGCTGGGGCCGGTGCGCACGATCACGGCCTCAGCCCCAGCCCGCCGGGCGGCTTCCACATCCAGGGGCGTATCGCCCACTACCACGATGCGGGGCCGGGAAATCCCCTGCTGCCGGGCCCGCCGCAGGCCCTCCTCCCGGGCCCGCAGGATGATCTCAGCCCGTACAAAGGTTTCGCCAAAGGCGCCGAAGGCGAAGTACCGGTTCAGATTCCCCCGGGCCAGTTTGATGCGGGCGCCCTCCCGCACGTTGCCGGTGGCAAGGCCCAGGAGCACCGCCGGGTGCCGGTGCAGACGGCTAAGCACCTCCTTGACCCCGGGCAACACCCGGTAGCCCGCCGACCGGGCCACCTCCTCGGGAAGAAACCGCACGTACCGATCGATCACCTGTTCCACCTCGCCGTCCCTGGGGGCACGCCCCAGGTGGCGCCGGATCAGTTCGGCGGCGATCAGATAGTCGGTTTTGCCCTGGGGTGCGTAGTCCTTCATGGCCTCGGGGATGCCGTAGAGCTCCCGGAACGCCCGTTCAAAGGCCCGTCGGCCAGCGCCACCGGAAAGGATCAGGGTGCCGTCGATGTCAAACAGCAGAATCATGGCGTGTGACCGGAACCCGGATGAGCAGGGACTCTGCGGTGATCAGCACCTGGCCCCGGTGCCGGATCTCGGCCCGGGCGCGGACCCGCCGCCGATCGGTGTCCACAAGCCAGCCCCGGACTTCCAGGGGTTCGCCCACCGGCACGGGCTTGCGGTACTTGACGGTCAGGGTGCCGGTGACCACCGGAAACCCCTGAAAGAAGGAGGCCCATACCATCACCTCGTCCACGAGGGTGGCCACGATGCCCCCGTGCAGGACCCCCTCATAGCCCTGGTACTCAGGAGCCGCGGTGAACTCTGCGACGGCGCCGCCTTCTGGGTGGGGATGGATCTGGAGTTTCAGGCCGATGGGATTGGCTTTGCCACAGGCAAAGCAGAAGTCATCCATGCCAAAGGATTGCGCCATGGGGATCTCCTGGAGAGGAGGAAGTGGAGCCGGTGGGATTCGAACCCACGACCTTCAGACTGCCAGCCTGACGCTCTCCCAACTGAGCTACGGCCCCACAGGCGGAGCATATTGTATGCCGGAGCCGAAGGGGATGCAAGGGCCACACCTTGAGGTATAATTGGCAGTGCGGAGGGGCACGGCGGAGGTCAAACGATGAAACGATGGGTTTCCTTGGGCTGGCTCTGGGTGCTGGTGGGCACAGCGGCAGCCCTGCAGAACCATCCCACCTCCCTGGTGCTGGAACGGATTGCCAGCACCCCGGTGACCTACCCCCTGCGGTTCGTGTTCCTGGGCGATTCCCGGCCCGGCTCCGGCCCGAACGCCGACAGCATCTTTCACCTGGCCCGCGAACGGATCAACGCCCTGAACCCCCTGTTCGTGGTGCACGGCGGAGACTTCGTGCGCCACGGCTACCGGAGCGAGTATTACCACTTCATGAGCCTGGTGGACTCTTTTGCCACCAACGTGCTCACCGTGCGGGGAAACCACGAACTCTACGCCGACGAAGGCCCCTGGATGTACGATTCCATCTTCGGCCCCACCGACTATGTGTGGGACTACGGCCGGTACCGGTTCATCGTGCTGGCCGATTGCCAGCAGAATCCGGGCACCGGCGCCTACGGCCACTACATTGACTACCTCATCTCCTGGGACCAGCTGGCCTGGCTGGATTCTTTGCTGCAGGACGCCAACAGCCGGGGCATGATCAGCTTCGTGTTCGCCCATGTGCCCCCGTACCAGCCCGGCCACGACACCACCTACTGCCTGGGCTACGAGAACTACTATCCCCAGCCCAACTACGAGGCGAGCCACACCGAGGAATTCACCTGGCTCCTGAGCCAGCGCGGTGTGCCGATGGCCTTCTTCGGACACCACCATTTCTACGATCGGCACGAGTACAACGGCGTGTGGTACATCATCAGCGGCGGCGCTGGCTCCCCGATCTATCCCTATCCCCTGTCGCCACCGCCCTACGGCTGCGCCTGCTACCACTTTCTGCTGTTTGAACTGGATTCCCTGGGCCACCTCGAGGCCTACTTTTACCGCATCGGCGAGCCGGAACCGGACCCCTACTTCGGGTTTTCCCTGGACTTGGTGGCGGTGCAGGAGGCATCGGACGCACCGCCCGAGCGGGTCGTGACCCGGCTGGTACGAATGGGCCGGCCGTTATCGTTGCCCGAACCCGTACAGGTGTACGGCGCCACCGGCCGCCTGTGGGGAGGGCTCCGGCCCGGCGAGCCCGTGCGGCTGCCCGCCGGGGTGTACTGGCTCCGCGGCGCCACCGGTATCCAGCGAATCCTGGTGCTGCCGTAAGGGGCCCCGAACCCACCACAACCGGGCTCCGGTCGCCTGCAGTTCTCGCACCACCTCAAAGCCCCGTTTTTCCAGGTATCGGCGGATCCGTGGCACCAGGTGCCGGTCTCGGGGGTTGACCGCCGAAAACAGAATGGCCCCCGAGGGAACCAGGGAGTCCACGGCAAGGTCGGAGGTGTCGGCAAAGGCATGGAACCGCCGAAGGGGCAGTTTCATCAGGGGCGCGTACCAGAGGACCTGGGGCCAGGCGTTCTGGTACACGAGTACCGGCGTACGCACGGGCCGGAGCGCCAGGAGCAGCCCCTTGAGGTGGTCGCGTACCCGGGGAACCCGGAGGTGGTACACCCCGGTGGCCAGGAAATAGCCTAAAAAGAGCAGGGCCGGCACGGCCCAGGGTTTCCCGCGGCCCGCAGCCCGGGAGAAGAGCGTGTCCACCCCGCGGGCCAGGTAAAGGAGGGCAAAGGGCACCAGGAAAAGGAGGAGCCGGCCGGACAGGGGGTAAAGGCCCAGGGTTCCCGCCCCGATCAACAGGAGCACCAGCACCTTGAGAAAGGTGGCCAACGCGCGAGGCACCGGGGGTTTGGCAAACAGGCCCAGCACGAAGAGGAACAGCGCAAAGGCCACAAGACCAAGATAGGCCAGAAACGCGGGGGTTGGGGGCACCACGGGCCAGGGGTCCGCGGGAAACCCCATCCATACGCCGGGAGCAATGCCCAGCAGGAACTTGAAGAACCGCAGGGGGATGCCCACCAGGGAGCCTGCCAGCGAAGCCGGCGGCCAGAGGTGCAAAAACCCGGTTTGCCAGTAACGAACAAGGCCAGGGTGCTGCCGGGCCACCTGCCAGAACAGCCCGAGGTCCAGGGCCAGGGGCACGGCCAGGAGCAGGGCCAGGCACCAGGGGACCCGTTTCGCCTGCAGGGCCAGGGCGAAGAGGATTGCCACCAGGATCAGGGCCGAGGGGAAGGAGGCCAGCGGGGCCAGGAACACGACGAGGGCCACGGCAGGGGAAGGTCGCTGCAGCCGACCCTGCAGGTGCCACAGGGCCAGCAAAAGCGCAAAGAAAGCGTCTACCATGTAGGGCTTGAGTTCTGCGGCATAGTAGATGAGGGGCTCGCACAGGGAGAACAGGAAAAGGGCCAGGAAACGCTGCCCGGGAGGCACCCCGCTTTCCCTCAAGAGCCGAGAAAAGAGGTACAGGGCGGCGAGGCCAGCGGCCAGGGCCGGGGCCCGCAGCAGGTACTCCGAGGTGCCGCCCCACTGCAGGATGCCCTTGAGGACCGCGGCGAACAGCGGAGGCACCACCTGGTTTGAAGGAATCTGGCGATAGAACGCGGCCAGGGAAAAATCCCGGAGCGTGTGGGCCAGCATGGCTTCGTCCAGCCAAAGGGAGCGGGGCACGAGGAAATGGAGCACCCTCAGCACCGCTGCCATCAGAAGAAGGCCGACTTCCCAGGAAGGCGCGCCCCATCGCCGCTTCATGGCAAGTAAGCATACAGCCCCGCTGTAAAATAACCCCGATGCGACCGGGGTTTGTGCTTTCCCTGGGCCGGGTGCCCTATGACCGGGCCTGGGACCTTCAAAAACGGCTCCATCGCCTTCGCGTGGCCCAGCGGATCCCCGATACCCTGATCCTCCTGGAACACGATCCGGTGATCACCCTCGGGCGCAGGGGCGATCCCCGCCATATCCAGGTGGCGCCGGAGTTCCTGAAAAAACTCGGCATTTCCGTGTTTCGCGTGGAACGGGGCGGCGATGTCACTTACCACGGCCCGGGGCAACTGGTGGGCTACCTGATTTTTCAGTTGAACGACAGCCTGAGCCGGGTTCGGCACCTGATCCTGTCCATTGAGGAGGCCCTGATCCGGGTGCTCGCCACCTACGGCGTTCAGGCCCACACCGATCCCGACTACATCGGCGTGTTCGTGGGCAACGACAAGATCGCGGCCCTGGGTGTGGCCGTGCACCAGCGGGTGTCGTTCCACGGCTTCGCCCTCAATGTCAACACCAACCTGGAACACTTCCGCCTGATCCTGCCCTGCGGCATCCAGGACCGGGGGGTGACCAGCCTGGAACGGCTGCTGGGCCGTCCTGTGGACCTTCAGGAGGTGGAGAACCGGGTGATTCGGGCCTTTGAAGAGGTGTTTCAACTGTCGCTGGAACCCCGGCGCTTAGAGGATTTGCCGGGGCTGGAACCGGGAAAAGAGGAGGCAAAGTGATGGAGAGCATGGATTATGGGCTCACCGAGGAGCAGAAGAATCTGGCCCGTGCGGCCCGCGAGTTCGCGGAACGGTACATCAAACCCGTGCGCGCCGAGCTGGACCGGGAAAGCCGGTACCCCCGCGAGATCATCCAGAAGATGGGCGAACAGGGGTTCTTTGAACTCTTTG
>WGAB01000279.1 GCA_015489295.1 Caldifarciminota bacterium | reverse complement strand
TGCACCCGGTGCCGCACGCCGTACAGGGCCGGCCGTACCAGGTCGGTCATGCCGGCATCCAGCAGGGCATAGGTGCGGGTGCCCATGGTTTTCACATAGAGCACCCGGGCCAGCAGGAGGCCGCATCGTGCCACCACCGACCGGCCGGGCTCCAGGAGAACCCGAACCCCCAGGGCCTCGACCCGGGGCCGCAGGGCCTCTAGGATTTCCTGAACCCAGGGGTCCTCGTCCTGTTCGTAGTCCACGCCGAAGCCGCCGCCGAGGTCCAGGTATTCCGCCTCGGGCAGGAGGTCCAGGAGGGGCGCAACCCGGTCCAGGGCGGCCAGGTAGGCCTGGGGGGCGCGAATCTGGGAGCCAATATGGACATGGAGCCCCCGGATCTGCAGTTTACCGGAAAAGGTGTGGACAATGCGGGGGACCTCCGCGAGGGGCAGGCCGAAGCGGCTTTCCGGCAGGCCGGTGGCGATCTTGGGGTGGGTGCCGGGATCGATGGCCGGATTCACCCGCAGGCCCACGCGGGTACCAGGCCAGTGTTCGGCGAGGTACCGCGCCTCGCCCTCGTTTTCCACGTGGATCGCGAAGATCCGGTGCCCGGCGGCCAGGTCCAGTTCCTCGGTGGTCTTGGCCGGGCCGGCGAACACGATTTTCTCAGTCGGGATCCCGGCCGAGAGGGCCTGCAACACCTCGCCCCCTGATACGGCATCGGCCCCGGCGCCGAGGTCGGCCAGGGTGCGCAGGAGCCAGCGGTTGGGATTGGCCTTGAGGGAATAGGCCACAAAGCCCAGGTTCCGGAAGGCACCGGAAAACCGGGAAAAGTCGCGGCGCAGCCGCTCCAGATCGTAAACGTAAAGGGGGGTGCCGAACCGATATGCCAGTTCCTTCAACGGGGCTCCCCCGAAATGGGTCAGGGTTCGCACTGCTCCGGTCACAGGTTGCCGCTCCCTTCTGTGGGCCTCAAGTTTTACGGCCTTTTGGGGTGGAAAACATCCGGCCGAACTACCGCAGGTGCCACACCTTCAGCCGGCCGGCGGTGCCGGGGATGCGCAGGAAGTACAAGCCTGAGGCGAGCCGGGGCAGGCTCCGGGGCGCCGAAGTGGTCACCTGGAGCCGGGCCACCCGTCGGCCCGAGAGGTCCCAGACCTCCACGGTGACCGGATACCGGGAGGCCAGCACCCGGAACCGGCCGGCGCCCAGGGCCACGAGCCTTGGGCCGGTGTGCGGCGGCTGAACGACGGGTTCCGCCACCTGCACCTGACCCCAGAGGGCGATGCGGCGAGCCACCTCGGCCCGCAGGCTCTCGGGCTGGATCGTGTGCCAGGCGAAGCCCAGGGCCAGGGTGGTGTCCGTGAGAACCCCCAAAGGTGCGCCTTCCGGGGTGTGGAACACCACGGTGCCCCCGGTGGGCGCCAGGGCCTGAGCGGCTCGAGCCGTGAACTGCAGGCCGGTAAAGGGTTCGGCGATGCCGATGACCGTAACGGTGCCGCCCAGGGAATCGCCCGGCTGCACGGCGAACCGGGCCAGCAGGGTGGAATCCAGGTCGCCCGCCCAGCGGCTGCCGGTGAGCACCGCCCGGCTGCCGAGGGCCAGCAGGGAGTCCAGGCGGAGCGTTTCCCCGACATGCCACCGGGCGGTATCCGTGCCCGAGGTGTACCACCAGAGGCCGAAATCCAGGGTACCGGCGTCGCCGCCCGGCGCCGCGGTCCACACCTCGGGCGTGGGCAGGGCCGAGGCGAGGTCGCGCAGGGCTTCGCCGGTACGGCCGGATCGGCGGCCGTCCACGAGCAGCACCCGGGGTGCCCCGCTCTGCCGCCGCAGGGCAAACACCCGCGAACTGTCCGACAGGTTGCCGGCGCAATCGCGGGCCACGAGCCGCAGGCCGAATACCCAGCCCTCGGGCAGCGGATTCTGGGTGGTGAACACCGTGTCGTCCAAGGTCGCCCAGGCGGTCCAGGGGCCATCTAAGAACCGCAAATACACGGTGTACGCGCCAAGGCACGAGTCGGCCACCGGGTGCCACACCAGGCGGCCGGTGCCCTCGGGCGTGACCCGGGCCACCACGGGCTCCGGCGCAGCCGGGGCCACGGTATCCGGCGGCTCGGCCTGCAGGTTCAGGCTCAAAAAGGCCCGGTTTTCCTGGGTGTCAAAGGCAAAGAGGTCCAGGCGGTACTCGCCCTCCCCCATCGCCTGGAAGTCAAAGTAGCCGTTGGTTTCCAGGTGGTTGGTCACGATGTAATAGTGCTCGCCGTTGTTGGACCACGGCGCGTACACATTGTGCACATAGCTGTTGGAGGGCAGGTACACGAAGGTGAACACCGTGTCGGGCCCGCGGACCACACTGTCGCCCTTGTACAGGGCGTAGCCGATGCGGAACACGCCGTTGTTCTCCCCGGCCGGCACCAGCGAGGTGGTGTCCATGGCCAGCACCACCACATCCACCCGGCCCGACAGGTGCTGGGGATCCAGTTGCCGGCCCAGGCCGTCGCGGAAGAACTGCACCAGGAAGATGCCGGGATGGTGCGAATCCACGAAGGGTTCCAGGCCCGGGGGCAGCAGGGCGTTGCGGGTGGGATAGCTGGAGGCGCCGCCTCCGTCCTTGAAGTGCACATGGTTCAGGTCGTTGAGCCAGCCCACCATTTCGCCGGCATCCACCCAGTCGCCGAGCTGGAGGTCACCGCGGGGCACCACATGCACATAGGCGAACCGGCCCACCCGAATGCCGCCGTTGGAGCCACTGCCCAGCCAGAGCACCTGGCCGGAATCCACCGCATACACGGGCGTGCCCTCGGCATCCGGGATGTCTACGCCGTTGTGGAAATGGGGCGGGGGCCCGGACCGGTACTCGGCGAAGGTGCCCGTGACCCAATGCTGCTGGTTCATCGGGGCCAGGGGCCAGGGATAGGCGATCAGGGCAAGCGCCAGTATTGCCGACATGACTTCACCACAAAGGCTGGGCCGTGGAACTCCACGGGCACGGGTTCGGCCAGAAGGGTGTTCAGGGCGCGCTGGTGCAGGGTGCCGTCGGGCGTGAGCCAGTACACGGTGTGCAGGTGGAACGCCGGCCGCTTCTGCGGCCCCTCAAAGGTCCAGGTGCCCTCAAGGAGCACGAGCAGCGTGCCCTCAGGGTGCCGGAAAACCCGGAGTTTGCCCCGAAGCGGCAGGGGCACGGGATCTTTCGGGGGTTCCCACAGGTGCCACCGGGGGCCCTCCTGCAGCAGGAGGCGGTTCGGGTCCAGGGGCCACAGGTTCAGGTGCCGTGGGCTCTGATACCACACCTGCCCGCTCTGGAGATCCACCACCTCAAAGCGCTGGATCCGGGCCTGCTCCACGAAGTACCGCACCAAGAGAGGGCGGCCCTGGAACACCACCAGGTGGGCGGGCCAGGCCGGCACCCTGCCCTGCTCCTGAAGAGTGCCCTCGGGGGTGTAGGACGCCCAGCGGGTTTCGCCCTGCCGGGCCCAGGCCACGAACCAGGCGTCGCGCCCGGAGGCCACCAGCATGGTGGGTTCATCGTCAAACAGGTGCTCGGTGCCGGGCAGCTGGACCTGGAAACGGGGGCGCCCCTGCAGGTCCCAGCCCAGGATCCGGCCCAGGGACGGCCGGACCAGCACGAAGCCCCCGGGAACACAGGCCACAAAGGGGGCCACCTCGTCGGCCTCCAGGCGCAGGCGGTGCTGGGTTGCCGCCCTGCCTTCTTTTATCAGGGCGACGATGCGTTCCGGGGGCGAGGCGGCGGGCCGGGGTGCTGCCAGCACGACGACGGTTCGGGGATCGTCGGGGCAGGGTACGGCCGCAAGGAGCCGCACGGGCTCGCCCAGGGCCTGTCGCAGGGCGATCCTCTGGCCGGAGGGGGCCACGAAATAGGCGCAGGAATCCGCTCCAGGGGGTGCCGGTGCTCCGTTGGCGCCGGCCATACTCCACACGGCAAGCAAAATCAGCGTCTTCATGGCTCAGGAACGGGCAGCGGCAGGGCCGTATCCAGGGTATCCAGGTCGGTCCACTCGTCCTGGTGGTCCTGGATGGCCGGGCTGAAGGGGATCACATCCACGGCCGAGCTGCCGGGATCGTTGCCCGCCACCCAGGCCAGGCCCTGGGGTGTACCGGCGGGCAGGCCGCCGATCCGGTCCCACGGAATCCGGAATTCCAGCACCGCCAGGCCCTGGGTGGCGTCGCCGGTAAAAGCGTAGTCCTCGCCCTCGGTCCACTGGTCGTCGTAGTCCCAGCCGCTTCCGGTAAACCGGCATAGGTTCACGGCGTCCACGCTCTGGGTGCCGTCGTTCCAGTGCAGGTAGAGTTCGTATTCCACGGCGATGGCGTCGGCGAAGTTCACCAGACGTTCCCAAGCGTCCTGGCCGGTCTGGGTGGAGAAGCCGCCGGAGGCCAGGTCCAGGCCGAAGCCGTAGGCCACACCCCAGTTGGCGGTGTTCCGGGTTTCCAGGGCCAGGTACAGGTACTGGGCATCGGCGGCGGCGTACAGGGCCCTCAGG
>WGAB01000278.1 GCA_015489295.1 Caldifarciminota bacterium | reverse complement strand
ACATCATCTTCTACGGAGGCGGCCAGGCGCTGTACACCCGGTACCGAACCCTGGGGGTGGTACGATGAACCTGCTGCTGGCACTCTTCCTGGTTTCCGCCTGGGACGCCGGAACCCCGGGTGAACTCTTCACCTACGGCTTCGGCGCCCAAACCTTCGGCCTGGGTCGGGCTTACACCGCTGCCGACGGCACCGCCGAAAGCATCTACTACAACCCCGCCGCCGTATGCTGGGCCCAGCGGGGTGAGTTTCTGGGTTCTTACAACAGCCCCAACTGGCTCCACAGTTACGGGGGCGTGTCCTTCCTGTATCCCACGGGAAGCCGCACCGGCTTCGGATTCACCCTGGTTGTCCTCAAGCCCCAGGGGATTTCGGGCTACGACGAAAACGGCAACTACACCCAGTGGATTCAGCCCCAGTTCCTGGGTGGCCTGATCTCCTTTTCCCGGAAGGTCACCAACCGGGTGTCCGTGGGCCTCAACGGCAAGTTCTACTACGGCCAGATCGGCTCCTATGTGGGGTCCGGGGCCGGCCTGGATCTGGGCGTGCTCACCCGGTGGTCGCCCGTGTTCCAGACGGGCCTGGCCCTCCTGAATGTGGTGCCGCCAAGCCCGAAGTTTACCAACGAACGGGAGCCCTTCCCCCGGGTGTTCCGGGCAGGGTTCCAGTTCAAACCCTACAGCAAGGTGCGGTTCCTGGGCGATCTGGTGAAGTCCACCGCCCGCTCGCTCCACTACCATCTGGGCGTGGAACTCGCACCCCTGGACTTCTTCCGGCTCCGGTTCGGCTACGACTACATGGATCTCTCGGCGGGCTTCGGCGTGAAGATCCAGCGGGGCGGCCAGGAGTTCCTCATTGACTACACCTTTTCCAACACCCACCAGTCCGCCACGCTGTATCCCTTCTCCCACCGCATCAGCGCCACCGTGCGGTTCGGGGGCTACCGGGTATGGGCCCATGCCGATCCCAACAAGATTTCCCTTACCACCATGAGCCCGGCGCTCCTCACCTACATCTACCCCCATGTGAAAACCAAGGCACCGGTGGACCACTGGGTGCTGGAGATCTACCGGAAGTCCGGGGAACTGACCCGACGGCTCAAAGGAATGGGAACTCCGCCCCTGCGCATCGCCTGGGACGGCCGTGACGAGACCGGCCGGCTGGTGCCCCGGGGCCGCTATCGGTACAAACTTCAGGTGTGGGACGAAACCGGCGACCTCTACGAGGCCTCCGGATACCTGCTGGATGTGTCTGAAACCACCATCTTCTGAGATTTGACGCCCTTCGCGATTTCTCCTATAATGCCCGCTATGATGCGGAAAGTCGTGATTTTCGGTTTGCTTTTCGGCGCTTCGGTCCCCCGGCTCTGGGCCGGCTGGGGGTACGAGTACATGAACATCAATGCCGATCCCTCGGTGGCGTTTCTTCCCCTGGATGCCAATCCTGCGCAAAGCCTGTGGCAGCCCGGTGTGACAGTGCCCAGGGGCCGATGGTCGGCCGCTTCGTCGGCCTGGCTCGGGGGCACCTACCTGGGCTCCTTCCACTGGAGCCCCACGCCCGGCATCCAGGTGCACCTTGTGGGCCTGTGGTCGGGCACCATGGACGAAACCGACGCCTCGGGCCGGGTGGTGGGCACCTTTTCCACCCAGCACCTGTACCTGGGCGAAACCTTCCAGCGGCCCCTGAGCGCGGCGCTCACCCTGGGCTTCGGGGCGGGGCTCTATGCCCAGAGCATCGGCGGCAAGAGTTCCCTGGCCCTCGGCGGCCAGGTGGGCCTCCGGTGGCAGGCACCGAACCGACCCCTGCAGGTGGCCGTGGCCCTTGCCAACCTGGGGGTGGAAATCAAGCCGATGGAACAGCAGCGGTTCCATCCGGCGCCCCAGTTCCGGCTGGTGGTCCGGTACGCGCCGGGCACCGCGGTGGACCTCTCGGCCGGGGCCGTGGCCTCGCCCGTGGGCTCCTGGATCCACCTGGCCGGGCGGTACCAGCTGACCCCGCTGCTCGGGGTGGCCCTGGCCTATACCACCCAGTGGAACGCCCTGAAACTGGGGGACCCCAACGATTTCCTGATCGGGCTCATGCCGGGGGTGGACCTCACCTGGCGGCGCCTCCGGCTCACCTACGCCTTCGGCCCGCTGGCGGCAGTGGGCGACCTGCATCTTTTGAGCCTGTCGTTCCGCTGAGCCATGCCCGTCCGCAACATCGTGGTGAACCGTCGTGCACGGCACGACTACGAGATCCTTGAGACCTTTGAGGCCGGCATCGTGCTCCTGGGCAGCGAGGTGAAGTCCATCAAGCAGGGTCGCGTGTCCATCCAGGACGCTTATGCCGACATTGAGGACGGCGAGGTGTACCTGTACCACATGCATGTCACCCCGTACAGCCACGCCGGTGCCTTCGTGCCGGACCCCGAGCGGCCCCGCAAACTGCTCCTGCACAAGCACGAGATCAAGCGGCTCATCGGCAAGGTGCGGGAGCGGGGGCTCACCCTGATCCCGCTGCGGATCTACGAAAAACGCGGCCTCATCAAGGTGGAACTGGCCCTCGTGCGCGGCAAGCGGAAGTACGAAAAGCGGGAGACCATCAAACGCCGCGAGATCGAGCGGGAGATCCAGAGTTACCTGAAGCGGGCGAAGTATTGAGGGACCTGGAAACCCTGAAGCGGCAGCAGGAGGCCCTGGCCCGGCGGGTTCGCCTGGAACCCCTTTCCCATGAGCCTGAAACCATCGGCGGCGCCGATGTCTCCTACAGCCGGAGCCTGCGGCGCCTCGTGGCCTCGGTGGTGGTGCTCCGCTGGCCCTCGCTGGAACCCGTGGAGGAGGCCTTTGTGGAGGCGCCGGTGACCTTTCCCTACGTGCCCACCTTTCTTTCCTTTCGCGAACTGCCGGCCCTGCTCCAGGCCCTGGAACGCCTGAAGCGGCGGCCCGACCTGCTGCTGGTGGACGGCCAGGGCATCGCCCATCCCCGGCGGCTGGGCATTGCGGCACACCTGGGGGTGGTGGCGGATCTATCCACCATCGGCGTGGCCAAGCACCGGCTGGTGGGCGAGTACGAGGAGCCCGCGCCCGAGGCGGGCAGCGCAACGCCCCTGTACCTGGAGGGCGAACAGGTGGGCTGGGTGGTGCGCACCCGCACCGGGGTCCGCCCCGTGTTCGTTTCGCCCGGCCACCGGGTAACCCTTGCCGACAGCCTGCGCTGGGTGCTGGCCACCTGCCGGGGATACCGGTTGCCCGAGCCCATCCGCCGGGCCGATCACCGGTCGCGGATGCGGGTCCGGCAGCGCCGCGAAGCGGACCCCGAACTCTGGCGTTGACCTACCGCAGGCGGCGGGCGTTCACGGCCACGATCACGGTCGAAAGCGACATGAGCAGGGCGCCCACGGCTGGCGAGAGCAGGATGCCGAAGGGATACAGGACCCCGGCGGCCAGGGGGATGGCCACCAGGTTGTAGCCCGTGGCCCAGGCCAGGTTCTCCTGCATCTTGCGGTAGGTGGCCCGCGACAGGGCCAGGATGGCCACGACATCGCGGGGATCGTTGCGCACCAGCACGATGTCGGCGGCCTCGACGGCCACGTCCGTGCCCGCGCCGATGGCAATGCCGACATCCGCCTGCACCAGGGCCGGGGCATCGTTCACGCCGTCGCCCACCATGGCCACCACCCGTCCCTTCTGCTGTACCGATTGCACCACCCGGGCCTTTTCATGGGGCAGCACTTCGGCGAAGTACGCGTCCAGGCCGAGTTCTCCGGCCACCCAGCGGGCCACGGCCTCGGCGTCGCCGGTGAGCATCATCACCTGGATGCCCATGGCCTTGAGCCGCTGCACGGCCTCACGGGATTCCGGACGGATCCGGTCGGCCAGGGCCAGGGCGCCGATCACGGTGTCCTGCCGCAGCAGGAACACCACGGTTTTCCCCTGATCCATGAGGCGCTGCACCTCGGGGTGTCGCACCTCCAGGTTCCGTTCCCGGAGGGCACCGGGGCTGAGCACGCGGTACAGGGTGCCCTGGATCCGGCCCTCCACGCCCCGGCCGGGCAGGGCGCGGAACGCCTCCACAGGCAAAAGCTGCAGGCCCTTTTCCCGGGCCGAGGCGCGGATGCCCTCGGCAATGGGGTGTTCCGACGCATATTCCAGGGAGGCCGCCAGGCGAAGCACCTCTTCGGCCGAATCCTTCTGGAGGGCCACCACATCGCTCACGCCGAACCGGCCCTCGGTGAGGGTGCCGGTTTTGTCAAAGATCACCACCTCCAGGTCCCGGGCCCGTTCAAAGGCCGAGCGGTCGCGGATCAGGAGGCCGTTGCGGGCCGAGAGGGCGGTGGACACCGCCACCACCAGCGGCACCGCCAGCCCCAGGGCGTGGGGACAGGTGATGACCATCACGGTGACCGTGCGTTCTAAGGCAAAGGCAAAATCCTGGCCCAGGGCGAGCCACACGGCCAGGGTGGCCGCACCGGCCCCCAGGGCCACGAGCGTGAGCCAGAAGGCTGCCCGGTTCGCCAGATCCTGGGTTCGCGAACGGGTTTCCTGGGCCCGGCGGACCAGTTCGATCACCTGGGCCAGGTAGGTGTCCCTGCCGGTCTTCTGCACCTCCACCACCAGGGCGCCTTCGCCGTTGACCGCGCCGCCGATCACCGGATCGCCCGGCCCCTTGGGCACCGGCCGGGATTCGCCAGTAAGCATGGCCTCGTTCACGCTGGACCGGCCGTCCACCACCACCCCGTCCACCGGCACCTTCTCGCCGGGCCGGACCAGCACCCGGTCGCCGGGCCGGAGTTCGGACACCGGCACCTCGCGGAGGGTGCCATCGGGCTGCAGCCGGTGGGCTGTGGAGGGCAGCAGGCGTACCAGTTCCTCAAGGGCGCGGGAGGCGCCGAGCACGGACCGCATTTCAATCCAGTGCCCGAGGAGCATGACATCGATCAGGGTGGCGAGTTCCCAGAAAAAGACCTTGCCTGCCAGGCCGAAGACCACCACCGTGCTGTAGGCATAGGCCACGGTGATGGCCAGGGCGATCAGGGTCATCATGCCCGGCTGGCGCTGCCGAAGTTCCTGGCGGAACCCCTTTAAAAAGGGCCAGCCGCCGTAGAAGAACACGGCCGAGGCCAGGAGCCAGAGCACCCACCGGTCGCCGGGAAAGGCGAGGGAATATCCCAGGAACCGCTGGACCAGGGGCGAGAGCACCAGGATGGGCAGCGTGAGCCCGAGGGACACCCAGAACCGTCGCCGGAAATCGGCGATCATCCGGGCGTGGTGCGAACGGTGATCTTTGGGGTGCTCCCCGTGGCCTGTGGTCGCAGGGGCGGCATGGTGCTGGTGGTGTTGGTGGTGCTGGTGCTGCATGGCGTTGCTCCTCTATGGGTTGCCGGGCACGGCGATCCAGAAGGGCGCCGGACCGGCGGGTAGCCGTTTCCGCACCCGGAGGGAGGGGAGGGCGACTTCCACCACCTCGTTCTGGCGTGCCAGGGCCACATAGGCCCGTCGGCCGGTGGGGTCCGTCCGAACACCGTGGGGCCCAGCGCCGATGGGAACGGCCCGGATCCGCTCCAGGGTGGCCAGGGACAGGAGGTTCAGGGTATCGGCGCCGATGCCCGTGACCAGGGCGTAGGCGCCGTCCGGCGTGATGTCGATGCCGTGGTGCCCTGTGCTCACCGGGATCCGTCGGAGCACTTTCCAGCGCTGGAGATCGACCACGGCCACATCGTTGCTCTGCAGATTGGCGACGAGCAATCGGGTGCCGTCCGGCGTGATGTCCAAGTTATGGGGTTTGCCCTCCAGGTCCAGGGTGCGGGTGACCTCCTGTTG
>WGAB01000277.1 GCA_015489295.1 Caldifarciminota bacterium | reverse complement strand
CGCCCGGACGGGCCTCAAAGAGTTCAAACACGAGGAGGCGGATGCTGGACCGGGCGCCCTTGAGGAGGTCACGGGCCACGGGATAGTAGGCCGGACCGTTCACGGCCCGGGTGGCCGGACGGGTCCAGAGGCACAGGTACAGGAACGCCCCCACCAGGATACCAACGCCAAAGGCCAGCACCACCCGGCGATGCCGGGGCGAGGCGAGGAACTTCATGGAAACTCAGGCCTCAGGGGATCTCGGGCTCGCCGGTGTCAAAATGCTGCTCTTCCAGCCGGCGAAGCCGTTTTTCCAGGTCTTTGAGCCGCTTTTCCGGGCTGGGCGAGGCCAGCCGCTCCCGGAGCTCCGGCCCCCGCCAGGGGGTCAGCAGCAGCGTGAGGGCCGCGCCCACCAGGCCTCCTGTCAGGAACAACAGCCAGAATCCCGTTTTGCCCTTCATGGCTCACTCCTGGTTCGCAATCACCCGCACAAACTTGTGGGGCAGCCGTCCGTCGTTGGTCTTCAGCATCAGAACCCCGCTGTAGGGCCGGCTCTCGTCCACCGTGATCTTCAAAAAGATGCGGCCCGTGTCGCCCGGAGCCAGCGTGTCGGGGCTCCAGCCCAGCACCTCCACGCCCTTGAAGCCGTTGATGGATTCCAGCACCAGGGGCAGCTGGCCGTCGCTGATCAAGAGCACGGTGTCCAGCACCACGGTGCCCGGCTTCACCTGCCCCAGGTTCAACAGCGAGGGATACACGTAGCCCCGGGGCTTGGGCAAGGCCTTGACCTCTCCCCGCAGGAGCACCCGCACCTCCGGCTGCTCGGGGTCGTTGCTGCGAATGCTCACCACTTTAACAAAGCTTCGACCCCCGTAACCCGTGGAATTGAAGGACACGTGCAGCACCTCGCTGTCGCCCGGGGCAATGGTGGTGCTCTTCAACAGGGTGGCCGTGCATCCGCAGGAGGTGCGCACCGAGAGGATCTTCAGGGTGTCGGTGCCCGTGTTTTTAAGGAGGAAATCGTGGGTGTAAATCTTGCCCTCGTCGATCAGGCCGAAGTTGTGCTCGCGGGAGGAAACCTCCAGGTGGGGCGCTGCCCAAAGGAGTCCCCCCACCAAAACGCCGGTGATCCACCGAAGGAATCCAGGGAAATGGCGCGCCATAGCCTTCATATCATACGCCGTCCCTTACAATAACGGCAACACAAGGAGCGTGCCGATGCGGGGCTTGATCTTGCGATGGATCCTGTCGATGCTTTCCCTGTGGGTGGTGGGTATGGTGCTGAAGGGCATCGAGGTCTCCGGCTTCTGGGCCCTGCTCTTTGCCTCCGTGGTCCTGGGCATCTTCAACGCCCTGATTCGACCGGTACTGATCCTCCTGACCCTGCCCCTGAATGTTCTCACCCTGGGCCTGTTTACCTTCGTGGTCAACGGCTTCCTCATCTGGCTCACCGGACGCGTGGTCGAGGGCTTTGAGGTCCACGGGTTCCTTACCGCCGTGGTGGCCGCCATCCTCCTGGCCGTGTTCAACAGCATCATCAACTGGCTGGTACGGGGATGATGCGGACCGGACGGTATACCCTGGCCCTTTTCCTGATCCTGAGCGGCCTGCTGCTGCTCCTGGATAACCTGGGCCTGCTCCAGGGGAACGCCTGGCGCACCGTCGTCCGGTTCTGGCCGGTACTGCTCATCTTCCTGGGCCTGGAGTTCCTGCTGGAAGACCGGTTCCAGTGGATCCTGGTGTATCTGCTGGTGTTCCTGGTGGGCTTCATCGGCGTGCTGGTGGTGCGCTCCGTGTTTTCCTTCTAAGGGCATGGCCCGGCTTTATTCCCCCAGCAAGATCAACCTGGGCCTGTTTGTCCTGGGCCAAAGGCCCGATGGTTACCACAACCTGGACACCCTCTTCGCCCGCTTAAGCCTGGCTGATACGATCTCCATTGCCCCTTCAGACCGGCTGGAGGTCTCCTGTCAGCCCACAGGCCCCTCCGGGGCCGAAAACCTGGTGTACCAGGCCCTTCGGCGTTTGGAACACCTCACCGGACACCCCTGGCCCCTCCGGATCGAGATCGAAAAACGGGTGCCCATCGGGGCCGGTTTGGGCGGCGGCTCGGCCAACGTGGCCACGGTGCTCCGGTGGCTCGTGGAGCACCGAAAGGTGCCCTACGAACTGGCCCACCGGGTGGCCCGGGAAATGGGCTCGGACGTGCCCTTCTTCCTGGAACCCACGGTGTGGGCCCGGGGGCGGGGTCGCGGCGACCTCCTGGAACCTCTGCAGGATCTGCCCGTCGGGGTGCCGGTGCTCCTCGTGGTGCCCCCGTTCCGGGTGTCCACCGCCCGGGCCTACGAGGCCCTGGCCCAAACCGGGCGGTACACCCCGCCTTCCGAGGCCCGGAAACGGATGGACGCTTTGATCACGGCCCTGCGGCAACAGCAATGGCAGGAAGCCGCCGAACACCTGGCCAACGACTTTGAACCGGTGGTGTTCCGGTGGCATCCCGAACTGCGGGAACTGAAGACCCATCTGCAGCGATCCGGCGCCGTTCTCGCCGGGCTCTCGGGCTCCGGTTCGGCCCTGTTTGGCGTGTTTCCGGAAGGAATTTCCGAGGCTCCGGCGTTACCGGCCGGCTACCAGGGTATCCGAACGCAGATCGGCCCGCCGGAGCACGACAAAGGCGGCGGTGCGGGCATGGTCGTATAGGGGTCGTGCCCACACCCGCAGGTAAAAGGGATTGGTTTTCAGGGTGTCTACCCGTTCGGCCACGGCCACGGGCAGCCCCGGCGGAATCAGGTGGCCCACGCCACTCGTGGCAAAGGTGTCGCCCGGCGCCACATCGGCCCAGGCCGGCAGGTACTTGATGTAGGGCCGGTCCCCCCCGGCCAGAACCCCCAGCACCCCGGTGCGCAGCGACACCACCCCCACCCGAAAATCCGGATGAAACACAGTGTTCACCCAGGCTGTACGGGGCTGCACCTGCACCACCTTGCCCACGAGCACACCCCGGTGGACCAGCACCTCGCCATACTCCAGGCCGTCTTCGGCCCCCCGGTCGACCAGGATGCGCTGGGGAATGCCCAGAGGGTCAAAGGCCAGGGCGTGCACCACCGGCTGGCCGGGTTCCACCTGCCACAGGGAGTCCAGCCGGGCCAGCGCCTCCCGCTGAAGGTCCGGCGAAAGGCTCAAAAACACCCGAAGCCACCGCTCCCGATCCTGCTCGGCTGTGACCAGGGAGGCCACCCGCTGGTTCACCCGGTACAGCGGACGGTACACGGTGGCGAGCAGAGCCCGCGAGGTTGCCTCTCGCACCGGTGAAAACAGAAAAAGCAGGGAAAGCACCAGAAAAAAGGCCACCGACGACCAGGGAAAGGTCCTCATCGCGTGGTGACGTGGCTCCGGGGCTGGATCAGCACTTTGCGATAGTGATCCAGGTTTTCCAGGATCTTCCCGGCCCCCTGCACCACACACTCCACCGGATTGTCCACCAGGTTGACGGCCAGGTTGGTCTCCTCCCGGAGCAGGGCCGCAAAGCCCCTGAGCTGGGAGCCACCGCCGGAAAGGTAGATCCCCCGGTCGATGATGTCGGCCACCAGTTCGGGCGGCGTGCGCTCCAGGGCCCGTTTTACGGCGTCAATGATCTGGTACACCACCGGCTTCAGGGCCTCGCGGATCTCGTCGGAGTTCACCTCAATGGTCTTGGGCGAGCCGCTCACGAGATCCCGACCCCGGACCTCCATCCGGCGGGTTTCCTCCAGCGGGAACACATTGCCGATCTCGATCTTGATTTGCTCGGCCGTTTGCTGGCCCACCTCCACCCGGTAGTGTTCCCGGATAAACTGGATGATGGCCTCGTCCATTTCGTCGCCGGCCACCCGGATGGAGGTATCGGTCACGATGCCGGAAAGGGAGATGACCGCGATTTCGGTGGTACCCCCGCCCACATCCACGATCATGTGGCCCACGGGCTCATCGATGTCAATGCCGATGCCGACGGCGGCGGCGATGGGCTCGGCCACCAGCAAAACCTCACGGCTCCCGGCGCTCTCGGCCGAATCCCGCACGGCCCGGAGTTCCACCTCGGTTACGGCTGAGGGCACGGCGATCAGGGTGCGGGGGTTGGCCCACAGGTGCTTGCTGATGGTTTTGGAGAGGAAGGTGTAGAGCATCTCCTGCACCATCTCGAAGTCGGTGATCACCCCGTCCTTCATGGGGCGCTTGGCCAGGATGCCCTTGTGGGTTTTGCCGAGCATCCGCTTGGCCTCGTAGCCCACGGCCAGCACCTTGCCCGTGGCCTGGTCCACGGCCACCACCGAGGGTTCGTTGAGCACGATGCCCTGGCCCTTCACATACACCAGGGTGTAGGCCGTGCCCAGGTCGACCGCCACCTCGTTGCCCCACACGCGGAAAAGTTTTTTGAAGAACGACAACATCAGGACTCCACTTCCTTCTTGAGTTCGTAGAGCAAGTTTAAAGCATCCCGGGGGCTCAGGCCATCCAAATCCAGCGATTTCAAGCGCTGCAGCACCCTCTCGGCCGCCTCCGAAGCGGGCCGCTGCGGCTGGAACAGGTCGAGCTGGGTGAGCCGGGTACGGATGGTGCCCTCCCGTTCAATGTCCTCCTGGATTTCCCGGGCCCGCTGGACCACCTCCTCGGGGATCCCGGCCAATTGGGCCACATGGATGCCGTAGCTGCGGTCGGCCTCTCCGGGTACCACCTTGCGAAGAAAAATTACCCTGCCCTCCCATTCCTTCACCTTGGTGGTGAAGTTCCGTACGGCTGGATACATTTTCCCGAGTTTTGAAAGCTGGTGGTAATGGGTGGCGAACAGGGTCTTGGCGCCCACACGCTTCAGCAGGTACTCTACCACGGCCCAGGCGATGGCGAGACCATCGAAGGTGGAGGTGCCGCGGCCCACCTCGTCCAGGATCACCAGGCTCTTCTGGGTGGCATTCCGCAGGATGTTGGCGGTTTCGATCATTTCGGCCATAAAGGTGGAAACCCCCCGGGCCAGGTCGTCGGAGGCCCCGATGCGGGTGAAAATGCGGTCCACCAGGCCGATATGGGCCTCGGCGGCGGGCACGAAGGTGCCCATCTGGGCCATCAGGGTGATGAGGGCCACCTGCCGCAAAAAGGTGCTCTTGCCCGACATGTTCGGGCCGGTGAGAATGAAAATCCGGTTGTGATGCAGGTCCATAGCGGTGTCGTTGGGCACGAAGGGTTCGTCGATCATCACCTCCACCATGGGGTGGCGGCCTTCTCGGATGCGCAGGGTGCCATCGTCGGCCACCTCGGGCATGGTGTACCGCCGCTTGCGGGCCACCAGGGCCTGGGACTGCAGGAAGTCCACCTCGGCCACCACCGCGGCCAGGGCCTTGAGGGCCTGGGCCCGGTCCACCACCCGGCGGCGAAGCTCCTCCCAGAGTTCCAGTTCCAGCCGCCGGGCCCGCTCCTCGGCCGAAAGGATGCGGGCCTCCAGTTCCTTGAGTTCCGGCGTGTAAAACCGCTCGGCGTTGGTCAGGGTTTGCTTGCGGATGTAGTCCTCGGGCACCCGGTCCAGGTTGGCCTTGGTCACTTCAATGTAGTAGCCCAGCACATGGTTGTACCCCACCTTCAGGGACGCGATGCCCGTGCGTTCGCGTTCCCGCTGTTCCAGGGCCAGGATGCGGGTCTTGCCGTGGTGCGCCAGGTCTAAAAGTTCGGCCAGCTCCTCGGACACCTCGGGCCGGATGAAGCCGCCGTCACGCACACTGGCCGGCGGATTCTCCACGATGCGGTGCTCAATCGCTTCGGCCAGTTCCTCCAGGTTGGGCGCCTGTTGCAGGAGCGGCGCAAAGAGATCGTGGGGAGCCAAAACCTGCCGGAGGTCCTCAAAGCGGCGGAGGGCTGTGGCGAGCTTCCGGGCCTCGCGGGGGCCAGCCTTGCGCGCGGAAAACCGGGAAACCATCCGCTCGATATCGCCCATGTCCTTGAGCAGGGTGCGGAGGGTCTCGTGGAGTTCGCGGTCCTCCAGCAGCGCCTGGATCCGATGGAGCCGCAGCCGGATCTGCCGAAGGTCCAGAAGGGGGGCGATCAGGGCCTCCCGCAGGAATCGGGCCCCCATGGGGGTCAGGGTTTCGTCGAGTACCGAAAGCAGGGAGAGGCCGCCCTCGTGGATGGGTTCCAGCACCTCCAGGTTCTTCAGGGTGGCGGTGTCCAGGTACAGGGTCTCCTGGAGCCGCAGCGGGCGCAGGTTCCGGAGGTGCTGGAGCATGCCGGGCTTTTTGTCGCGCAGGTACTCCAGAAGGGCCAGGGCCGCGCCCAGGGCCCGGGGCAGGTGCTCCACCTCAAAGGCCCTCAGCGAAGCCACCTGGAAGTGCTCCATCAGGGCCTGCCGGGCGGTTTCGGGGTCGAAGTGCCACTCTTCCAGGGGATACACCGCTGCCGCCCGCAGTTCCGGCACCTCGGCATCCTTGGGCAGGATGAGTTCCACCACCCCCCGTTTTTCCATTTCCTCCCGGGCCCGCTCGGGCGGGGCCTCAAACACGAAGAAGTCGGCGGTACTCAGGTCCAGGAGGGCCACCCCCCAGCGGTCCTCCGCGGGGTTCACCGCGGCAATGAACTGGAAATTCTTGTCGTCCAGGAGCGCAGGGTCCAAGATGGTGCCGGGGGTGATGACCTCTACCACCTCCCGGCGCATGAGCCCGCGGCCCTTGGGTGGCTCATCTTCCATCTGCTCGCAGATGGCCACCCGGTACCCGGCCTTCAGGAGCCGGGCGATGTAGGTATCGGCGGCCCGCACGGGCACGCCGGCCATGGGCACCCGCTGGTTCTTGCTCAGAGGTTTGGAGGTCAGAGTGATCCCCAGCACCCGGGCGGCGACTTCGGCATCGTCGAAGAAGAGTTCGTAAAAGTCCCCCATCCGGAACAGGAGGAGTTCGTCCCGGTATCGGCTCTTGATCTCGCGGTACTGCCGCAGGATGGGGGACTCCGCCATGGTCGGTTAATTATACTCGGGTGGCCCCGGGCACCGACGGAATGGATGCCCCTGCCGGGGCGCCACGGGGCTCTCTGGAAAGCGCATCGCCGAAACTCCGGGATCCTTGGGGCCTGACCCCCTGGGCCTTACCCTACAGGCCATGCGCTGGCAGGAACACCTGAAACGCGCGGTCGTCGAGTACAACCGGTACCGGGAGCCCGAGGCCCGGGCGCAGGTGGTACACCTGGGGCCGGACACCTTCCAGGTGCGGTTCACCGGCACCTTTTGCCGCTCCTGCGGCGCCTACGACTGGTACGAAGACCTGGTGTGGCTCCTTAAGGATTTCGGCGTGGAAACCGAGATCGTTGCCGTGGAGGAGCACCTGGACGGCGCCCGGGTCACCTTCCGCCTCCGCAATACTCCCGGCTCTCCGTGACCTCACCTCTTCCTACCCGTCCCTGGCTCCGGGATGCTTCTACTCCGCCGTTTTACTTCTCTGCATTGGGGCGGGGGTGAATCTCATTTCTCCGTGGATGGGAGTGTGTTTTATACGGCTACGAGGCAAAGCGGAGCACCAGTTTGACGAAACCGGCGATGAACAAGAGGGTGATCCCCAGGCCGATCACGCCGTACACCCTGAACATGGCCATCAGGAAAAGGACAAGCCAGAAAATGCTGAACAGGGCAAAGGGGATCAAGATCAGGATGAGAACCAGGGACAGCTGTTTTGCCCCGCGAAAGTTTCGGCGCTGGATCTCTCTGTGGATGAGATGAAGGAGGACCAGCGCGACAACCCCAAGCCCTACCCACAGCATACCTAAAACATAAGGAGAGCGGGAAGGCGCTGCAAGGCATCGTCACCGCCATCTCTGTCCCTGCGCAAACGAGTAAAGGTTTTTACTCCAGGGACCATAAAACTGGCTGAATCCTCACCGCCCCAGCAGGAACTTCCAGAGGAACAGGCACGTGTGGCCCGGCGGGGCCCCGCGGCATCGCACCAGCGAGGCCGTGGGGCATAACCCGCAATCCCAGTTCAATGGGAGTGGGGGACTCCCACCCCACCGCCCTGCTTCGCAGTCCGGCGGGGACCCCGCGGCATCACGACAGCGAGGCCGTGGGGTGCTCCTCGCAATCCCAATCAAATGGGAGTGGGGGACTCCCACCCCACCGATCTGCTGACGCATCTCGGCGGGGCCCCGCGGCATCGCGTAAGCGAGGCCGTGGGGTATAACTCGCAATCCCAATCAAATGGGAGTGGGGGGTTTTCACGCCTGCGATATTGCAATTTCCCCAAAGGACAAAGAATTATAAGTCGCAATCCCAATCAAATGGGAGTGGGGGTTTTCACGCCTGCATTCTGGGGGGAGCAATTCCTTGACGCGTTGCGGTCGCAATCCCAATCAAATGGGAGTGGGGGTTTTCACG
>WGAB01000276.1 GCA_015489295.1 Caldifarciminota bacterium | reverse complement strand
TGAAGTTGGGGCCGTAGGCGAACACGGAGCCCGCGAGTTTGAAGTGGTGCCAGGTGAGGTACCGGATCTCGGCCTCCACGGCCCAGTTGCCCTTGTCGGGGCCTTGCCTCAAGGAGGGAGGGACGAAACGGTACCAGGGCGGGTTTTCCACCGGTGGAGTTTGGCCATTTAAAAACTCCAGCCGACGCTCCCGTTCGGGGAGAGGGCTGTATCGCACCTGGGGATGCAGTGACCGGGCGGCCTCCAGCCGGAAATAGGTGGCGCCCCCCAAGTGCCACTGGCCCTGCAGGGCCGTCACCTCGTTGTAGGTGGGCGGCGGGCCCACATGCCAGTCCTTTTTGAGATACACCCAGGCCAGGTAGTTCTGGGGGCCGAAGTTGCGGCCGAGCCGGGCCATGTAGCCCTCGCCCCGGAAGGTGCGGAACTTGTACAGGATGCCGGTGCCGAAGAAGCCGGCCAGGTTCCAGAAGTCGCCCCGAAACCCCTCGGCCTTGGGGCCCCAGTTGTCGTCGCGGGCCCGGTCGGTCTGGATGAGGTGCAGCAGGGGCGAATCCATCCAGAACCGGTCTTCGCGCGAGAAGAGCAGGGCCTCGGACCGTGAGGTTTTCAGGGAAAGGTGGAACTGGTTCAGGTACAGGCGGGCGTCGTTGGCGTTGGACAAAAGGTTCAGCGAAGTGAAGGCCTCCAGGTGGCTGTACGGGTGGATCGTGAACTTGAGTTCAAAGTAGTTCTTGGGGTTCCACAGGTTCCAGGGGGTGGGCATGCGGCCCTTATCGGCCACGAATTCGCCCTCGTAGTAGCCGTTCAGGGAAACCTGGGAGGCCTCAAGGACGGGCGATGCCGCCAGGAGGAGCCAGAGGAGCGGCAGGACTCTATGGTTCAAGGTGAAAAGAAGCGCGCCCGGAGGGACTTGAACCCCCAACCTTTGGCTCCGGAGGCCAACGCTCTATCCAGTTGAGCTACGGGCGCGTGGGTTTCCCCAAAAATTTACAGCGTGATGAGTTCAGCGTCCACCCGCTCCCCTTCCAGGGTGAGCAGGATGAAGGTCCGCCGCCGGGCAAAAATTGTATCCGTAGGGGAGCCGGGGTTCAAGAGCCAGAGCCCCCCTTCCTCCTGGCGGATCAGGGGCTGGTGCGAATGGCCGAAGATCAGGATGTCCACCGGGGTGTCCTTGAAGCGCTGCTTCACCCGCTGGTCCAGGCCCAGGGGTGCGCCGAAGCCGTGGATGATGCCGATGCGCTTGCCCTCGGCCTCAAACACCTCCCGCTCGGGCAGTTCGCTCACGATGGCGTACTCGTCCATGTTGCCGTACACGGCCCTGAGCGGCTTCACCGAGCGGAGTTCCACCAGGAAGTCGTGGGAGGTGAAGTCTCCGGCGTGCACCACCAAGTCGGCCGCATCAATGGCATCCCACACGGGCGTGGGCAGATCCGCCGCCCGGTGGGGGATGTGGGTATCGGAGATCACCACGATCCGCATGGCGCCCTCCCGGGCTTAGCGGTTCTTCTTCTTGTGCCGGTCCCGTTTTCTGCGCTTTTTGAGCTTGTGCTTTTTAATCTTTTTCCTCTTGCGCTTCCTTCCGCAGGGCATGGTGCCTCCTTTTGCCTGCTACAGCGGTATGTTCTTTTGGATGGCCTTGGAAACCTTGAACACTACCGTGGGCCGCTCGGGGATCCGCACCTCTTTGCGGGTTTTGGGGTTTCGTCCCACCCGGGGTTTTCGGTTGACCACCACAAAAACGCCAAAGCCCCGGAACTCTACCCGTTCCCGTTGGAGAAAGGCGCGTTTCAGCGAACGCAGCATCTCGTTGACCACGGCGGCCACCTCTTTGCGGGGGATCCCCGTCTGTTCCACGATCTCTTCGATCAAATCCGCTTTGGTCATACCCTCGGCTCCCTTTAAATTCGGCGGCGCAATTATATTTGCCAGGTTCCCCAGGGTCAAGGGAACGGCGTCAGCGGCTCGCACTTTCGTAGCGGCGGAGGCCGAGGTGCCAGAGGAACCGGGCCACCCCCAGGCCCATGCCGATCAAGAGGATCTGGTAGGCCAGCAGGGGCAGCGCCGCCGCCCGACCCATGAGGATCCGGGCCGGGAAGGTGGCCAGCACCGCAAAGGGCAGCACCGTACGGAACAGCACCCCGGCCACGCCCCGATAGATGCCCTCCGGGTACCGGGCCAGGTCCAGGAAGTCGTAGAGCAGGCCGTAGAGGTTGTACAGGCGGGTGATCCAGAAGGCCGCGCAGACCAGCACGAACACCAGCAGGCCGTACAGGACGAGGGAGAGGCCCACGGAAACAAGGTAGGCCAAGAGAGCCAGGGCACCGCCCCAGGGCGCCCCGAGCCGGAACCCCCACAGGATCAGGAGCAGGGCCACGGGCACCGAGCCGAACCAGCGATCGGGCCGGGGCTGGCTCAGGGCCGCGAACAGGGGCACCGGCCCCGGCCGGGTGAGCAGGGAATCCAGGGTGCCCCGTTCAATCCAGGTGGGCAGTTCCATGAGGCCGCGCCGGATCAGGCCGTCCTCCAGGCGCTGGAGCAGGTAGAAGGTGCCCAGGAGCACATACACCTCGCCCTGGGTCCAGCCGGCGAGGGCCTGCACCCGGCCGAAGATCACGCCGAAGAAGAGCACCATTACGACGGCGAACAGGATGCTCTGGGCCAGGGCCACCAGGGTGTCGGCCCGGAACACGAGTTCCCGCTGGACCTGCAGGAGCAGCCATCCCCGGAGCACGCGCAGTACCGCTCGCATGGTCAACCTCCCGGAGGCTGGTACCGCCGGAGTCCCCGGCGCAGCTGCAGGTGCGCCAGGGGAACCAGGGCCAGGAGCCAGAGCCCCAGGATGCCCAGGGTTTTCCAGAACTCCGCAGGCGATACCTGGCCCAGGTACACCCGGGCAGGCAGGTAGCCCAGGGCCGCCAGGGGCTGCAGCACGAGCCAGCGGTGGCCGGGCAGGAGATTGAGCGGTACCAGGGCGCCGCTCAAAAAGTCGGTGATGAAGGAGAGGAGCCACAGGAAGCCACGGGTGCGTTCGGTCCAGAAGGCCAGCAGGTTGGTCATGTACTCCAGGGTGTACACGAAGAGGCCGCCGGCGAGCCAGATGAGAATCAGGGCGGCCAGGGCCCCGGCCGAGGCCGGTGGCAGCAGCCGGTGCCGGAGCACGAACACGAGAATCAGGTAGCCCGGAAGCAAGAGGAGCAGGATGGGGAAGGTCCAGGCCAGGGATCGGGTGAAATAGAGCCAGAAGTGGTTCCAGGGCCGCACCAGGTAGTGCACCACGGTGCCGTTTTTGATGGACTCGGAAATGTCCCACCAGGCCACGATCCGCATTTGGCTCAGGAACACAGCCACTACATAGTAGGTGAGCATGGCGGAGAGGCTGTAATCGCCCACCTGGGCCCGGGATCGGTACACGGTGGTCCATAGGAAGTACTGGATCACCACGGGTACCACCAGGGCCGAAAGGTAAAACAGGGAGTTCAGCCGGTACCGCATGCTGTACTGGGTTTCCAGGCGGAGCACGGCCAGGTACTTGCGCAGGGTCGCAGGCCAGCAGCGGGTCATGGTCGGGCCTCCTTCAGGGCGTCGGTGCTTCAAAGAAGTGGCGGAGCACGGTTTCCAGGTCGGGTTCCTCCACCGTCAGGTCCTGGATCGGGTACCGGCTCAGGAGTTCGGCGATGATTTGCTGCACCTGGTCCCGGGGCAGGGTCCCCCGGGCCGTCCACTCGTCCACCAGACTCAGGCCCTGGGGCAAGTGGAAGTGGACCGCGGGCTCGGCGAACACCACCTGCACGGTGCGCACCGGCATCAGGCGTTCGGCCAGGGTTTCCACCGGGCCCTCGTACACGATGCGGCCCTGGTGGAGCACCAGGAGCCGGTGGGCCAGCTCCTCCACATCCCGCATGTAGTGGGAGGTGAGGATGACCGCGGTGCCGGTCTCCTGCACATAGGACCGCAGGAAATCGCGGAGCCGGTGCTGCGACACGATGTCTAGGCCCAGGGTGGGCTCATCCAGAAAGAGCACCCGAGGGCGATGGAGCAGCGAGGCCACGAGCTCGGCGCGCACCCGCTGGCCCAGGGAGAGGCGGCGGATGGGGACCTCCAGGAGGCCCGTCAGGTCCAGGGGTTCCAGCAGGGCTTCCAGGTTCCGGCGGAACTCGGCCTCGGACAGGCCGTAGAGGTCCTTTAAGAGCCGGAAGCCGTCCAGGGGCGTGAGGTCCCAGGCCACCTCCTGCAGGAACCCGGAGTGGCCGGTGACCAGGGCGATCTGGCGCAGAAAGCGGTCTTGCCGGCGCCAGGGCTCAAAGCCCAGCACCTCCACATGTCCCCGGGTGGGGTGCAGCACACCGCTCAGCACCTTCAGGGTGGTGGTTTTGCCGGCGCCGTTGGGCCCCACATAGCCCAGGATTTCGCCGGCCTCCAGTGTGAAGGACACGCCCCGCAGGGCTTCCACCCGTTCGTATTCCGGGCGCAGGTAAAAGCGTACGAGTCCCCGCAGCCCCGGCGCCTTGCGGGGGCGGGTGAACACCCGCACCAGACGATCTACCACGACAACAGCCATACAACACCCCAAGGGGTTTTAGGGAAGTTCGGAGATTTCAGGGAAGGCGAGCCGGAAACCGGCTCAGGGAGTTTCAGGCCGCCGATGGCGGCCGGACACCCGCGAGCGACTTTTAGCGACGGCAGAAGCCCATGACAGCCCTCCGGTTTGGGTCCCCATTTTAGGCTACGCCGGGGCTCCTTGCAACCCCGCGGCGCCGTATAATACAGAGCCCTGAAGCGTTCCCAAGGTTTGACGAATCTTCGGCAAACCCCGATAATTGGGCGACTGAGAACGATGATCGAGGAGGAAAAGGGATATGCCACTACCCAAGGAAGTGAAGGAGCGCATCATCAAGGAATGGGCCCGACATCCAGGTGACACGGGTTCCCCCGAGGTGCAGATCGCGCTCTTGACGGCGCGGATCAAACAGATCACCGAACACCTGAAAACCCACAAGAAGGATGTCCATTCCCGCTACGGCCTCATCAAGCTGGTGGGCCAGCGTCGCCGGTTCCTGAACTACCTCAAACGCGAGGATTTCGTTCGGTACCGCGAGGTCGTGAAAAAACTCGGGCTGAGGGGATAGGATGCCAGAGGTCGTAACCCTGGAACTGGGGGGCCAAACCCTGTCCCTGGAAACCGGTCGTCTGGCCAAACAGGCCGATGCTTCCGTCCTCGCACGCTACGGCGACACCGTGGTGCTGGTTACCGTCGTCTGGCGTCCTTCCAAAGACAAGCGTGACTTCCTGCCCCTGCTCGTGGAGTACCGGGAACAGGCCTATGCCGCCGGTAAAATCCCCGGCGGCTTTTTTAAGCGCGAAGGTCGGCCCCGGGAGCGCGAAATCCTGTACAGCCGGGCCATTGACCGATCCATCCGCCCGCGGTTCCCCAAGGGCATGATGGACGAGATCGAGGTTGTGGCCTTCCTGATGTCCTACGACATGGAAAACGAGGGCGTGGTGCCGGCCATCATCGGCGCCTCCCAGGCCCTCCTGAACTCCGAGATCCCCTTTGAGGGGCCCATCGGCGCCGTGCGGGTGGGGTACATCAACGGCCAGTATGTGCTGAACCCCACCAACACCCAGATGCAGGAAAGCCTGTTCGACCTCCTGGTGGTGGGCACCCCGGGCGAGGTCAGTATGATTGAGTTCGGCGGCCAGGAGGTGCCCGAAGACCTGGTGATGGGCGGCATCCGGTTCGCCATGCCCTACATTGAGCAGATCTGCGATCTGCAACTCGCGCTCCAGGGCCGGGTGGGCAAGGAAAAGGCCGAACCCACGCTGCTGGTGGTGCCCGACGACCTGCGCCAGAAGGTGCGCGCGCAGTTTGAGGGCCGCATCGCCGAAGCCCTGCGGATCCCGGTCAAGAAGGAACGGAACGCCGCCCTGCAGGCCCTGGAACAGGAGGCGGCCGAGGCCTTCGCCGAGGAGTACCCCGACCACGAGGTGGAAATCAAGGACATCCTGTACGAACTCACCCGCGAGGTCATGCGCCGCATGGTCCAGGAAGAGGGCATACGCATCGACGGCCGCGGCCTGGAGGACATCCGCCCGATTTCCATTGATGTGTCGGTGTTGCCCCGTACCCACGGCTCGGCGCTGTTCACCCGCGGCGAAACCCAGGCCCTGGTGGTCACCACCCTGGGCACGGCCGAAGACGAGCAACGGCTCTCGGAACTGGAGATCGAGGAAACCAAGCGCTTCATGCTCCATTACAACTTCCCGCCGTTTTCCACCGGCGAGATCAAGCCCCTGCGGGGGCCGTCCCGCCGGGAGATCGGCCACGGCGCCCTGGCCGAGAAGGCCCTGGCGCCCCTGATCCCACCCGAGGAGGAGTTCCCGTACACCATCCGCGTGGTATCCGACATCCTGGAATCCAATGGCTCCTCGTCCATGGCCACGGTGTGCGGGGGGTCCCTGTCGCTGATGGACGCCGGGGTGCCCATCAAGGCGGCCTGCGCCGGCATTTCCATCGGCCTGATCCGCCACGATGAGCAGTACCTGTTGCTCACCGACATCCTGGGCGACGAAGACCACTACGGCGACATGGACTTCAAGGTGGCGGGCACCCGGAAGGGCATCACCGCGATCCAGCTGGACCTCAAGATCCTGGGCCTGCCCCTGGATGTGGTGGAGCAGGTGCTCCAGCGGGCGCGCAAGGCCCGGGAGTTCATCCTGGATACCATGGACGCGGTGCTGGCCCAACCCCGGGAGGAGATCTCGCGGTACGCTCCCAAGGTGATCGCCATCCCCATCAAGAAGGACAAGATCGGTACGGTCATCGGGCCCGGGGGCAAAACCATCCGCGGGATCATCGAGAAAACCGGCACCAAGATCGACATCGACGATAGCGAGGGCAAGGTGCTCATCGCTGGCCCCTCCATGGAGTCCGTGGAAGAGGCCCGCAGGATGGTGGAGGAACTGATTCAGGATGTGGAGGTGGGCCAGGTGTACATGGGCAAGGTGGTGAAGATCACGCCCTTCGGTGCCTTCGTGGAGATCCTGCCGGGCAAGGACGGCCTGGTGCATATCTCCGAGCTGGCCCACGAGCGGGTCAAGCGCGTGGAGGATGTGCTCAAGGTGGGCGATAAGGTGCTGGTCAAGGTGATCGGCATCGACGACATGGGCCGCATCAAGCTCTCCCGCAAGCAGGCCCTGAGCGGCGGCCTGAAGAAGATCAAAAAGGTTCGAGAGTAAACTCCGGCTCCACCGGCGGAAACCGGCGTCAAATCAGCCCTTTGCTTTACACCCGGAAACCGGTCGTGTAAACTTTCGCCATCATGCGTGTTCCCGAGGAATTTGAGGTCCGACGCCGCAAGGTGGAAGAACTCCGCGCCCTGGGGATTGAACCCTACGCGTATCACTTTGACCCCACCCACCACGCCGCAGAGGTCCGCCAAAGGTTTGAGGAACTTCAGGGCCGGCAGGTGCGTGTCGCCGGCCGGCTCACCGCCAAGCGCGTGTTCGGCAAACTCATCTTCGCCCGCCTGCGCGACGAGTCCGGCGACCTGCAGGTGTCCTTTGAAAAGGGTGTGACCGAGTCGCCGGTGGCCGACCTGGAGGGCGTGAAGTTCGCCAAAAAATACCTGGACCTCGGCGATATCATCG
>WGAB01000275.1 GCA_015489295.1 Caldifarciminota bacterium | reverse complement strand
GGAAAGGAGCCGCCGTGCCATCACAGGTTGGCAATCAGGGCGTCGGTGTACTCGGTGGTGCTCAGGGGTTTGACGCCCTCCATGTGCCGGGCCAGGTCCTGGGTCACCTGCCTGGCGCTGATGGTCTTTTCCACGGCCTGGTAAATAAGGTCGGCCGCCTCAAACCAGCCCATGTGCTCCAGCATCAGGGCGCCGGAAAGGATCTCGGCCGTCGGGTTGATCACATTCTTGCCCGCGTACTTGGGCGCGGTGCCGTGCACCGGTTCAAACACGGCGTGGACATCGCCGATGTTGCCGCCGGGCGCGAGGCCCAGGCCCCCCACCAGGCCCGAGATGGCGTCCGAGATGTAGTCGCCGTTCAGGTTCGGCGTCGCCAGCACCGAGTACTCGGCGGTGCGGGTCAGAATCTGCTGGAGCATGTTGTCGGCAATGCGGTCCTTAATCACCACCTTGCCCTCGGGCACCTGGCCGTTGTACTTCTCCCAGAGTTCCTGCTCGGTGATCGTGTACTCGCCGAACTCCTCGCGGGCCACCTCGTAGCCCCAGTCGCGGAAGGCGCCCTCGGTGTACTTCATGATGTTGCCCTTGTGCACCAGGGTCACCGACGGCCGCTTGCGTTCAATGGCGTAGCGGATGGCCTTGCGCACCAGGCGCTTGGTGCCGAACTCGGAGATGGGCTTCAGGCCGATGCCGGCGTCCTCGCGGAGCTGGATGCCGAACTCCTGTTTCAGGAAGGCCCGGATCTTATCGGCCTCCGGCGAGTTGTAGGGCCACTCAATGCCGGCATACACATCCTCGGTGTTCTCCCGGAACACCACCATGTTCACCCGTTCGGGGTGCTTGATGGGCGAGGGAACACCGGTAAAGTACCGGGAAGGCCGCACATTGGCGTAAAGGTCCAGGGCCTTCCGGATGGCCACATTCAGGCTCCGGTAGCCGCCGCCCACCGGGGTCGTGAGCGGCCCCTTGATGCCGATGTAGTACTGGCGGATGGCATCCAGGGTTTCCTCGGGCAGCACCTTGCCGTAGACCTCACCGGCGCGTTCTCCGGCCAGCACTTCGGTCCAGGCGATTTTCCGGCGGCCGCCGTAAGCCTTGGCCACAGCCGCATCCAGCACCCGGCGCATGGAGGTGACCACCTCCGGGCCGATGCCGTCGCCCTCAATGTACAGGATGATGGGCTTATCCGGGATCACCAGGCGGCCGTTTTCAACGGTGATGGGTTCGCCCCAGGACGGGGGCTGAATCTGAAAGCCTGCCATTGCAACATCCTCCTTGTGTGGTGGCTGCAATTATAAACCTCTCGGGTTCCAAACGGACGTGGGAAGCATCGGCTTAGAAAATAACCTCCTGGCCCCCAACGGGTTACACTCCGTGACCCGGTCCTGACGTCCGTCCCCATATTTGGAGCAGAACCGGAGGTTGGGAAATGCTGCTGCAAGTCGTATTGGACCGGCATTCCATGAAAAGGGAAACCGAACGGGCTTGGCTGGGGACCTGGAGGGGGTTCCTGGGGCAGGAGTCAATCCTTCGGGTGAGGGTGGGGAACCTCGAGGGGACATCCCTGGGGTATCGATTCGGCGAGGGGGTGAGCCCCCTGGGGAACCGTATCAAAACCTGCTTTTGATACGGTTTCGGCAGGAGGGGGTGGAGGATGGGGAGGTGATGGCATAGGGGAAAAAACCGGTACTTCGGAAACCCGCAACAGAGCCTCTGGACCGTTTTCGTGAAAACAAGAGGGGCCTCGAAGGAGGTCGGCGGGGTGACCTCCAGGATGCCAAAAACTCCGAGCGGAAAAAGGTTTTGGCAGGTCCCGGGGAACCCCGGTCGTGCAGGGGACGGGTTCCATGCCTCCAGGATGGGCTGTTTCCGAACCCGACGGCCGGGTCCGAATCGCGGCCTTCCCCCGAGAGTCACCCCTGGGGAAACGGAGGGTTCGGTAGGATGGTGAGGCCAGATCCCCGGAAACCCCGGGTTTACGAGAACCTGGACACGCCATCGGAGCAGGTCCAACCTTCTCAACGCGTCCTGCTGCCGGAGAGCGATCCCCCTGGGCCTCCAGCACGGTGGCTGCCGGACCCTATGGCCCTCCAGGAGGATCCGGGCCTTCGGGCTTCCCTTCACTCTCTGGAGTTCCGCGTCAAGACCAGTTTCTGACGACCTGTACAATAGCAAAGAGGGCAACCATGAAGGGCGCGTCGGCACCGTGGGCCACCTTTCTGCAGGCCCTGCACCGGGCCCAACAGGCCCCTGGCCCCGGGCGACGGGGGGTGGCCCTTCTGGATCTCACGGCTCTGGCGGATCCGCTGCGCAGGCAGGGTTCCGAACAGGAGTCCCGACGGTTCCTGCTGGCCGTTCTCCACAGACTGCGGGAGGCGCTTTCCTCCGAGGCCCAGGGGTACCTGCTGGGAGGTCCGCTCCTGGGTTTCCTCTTTACCATCCCTGAGGACACGGCTCCACCGATCTGGCTTGCCGACCTTCAGCATCGGGTTCTCCGTTCGCCGATCCCGGGGCACTCCGGGGATCTGCCCTTGAAGGGCCGGCTGGTGGCCACCCGGGTGCATAGGGCGGCCATGCCTTCCCTCATCCTGGAGCTGCTGCTGGAATACCTTTACCACCTGCCGCAGGAGGGATGGAGCTGGCTCGCCTTCCCTCCGCCACCCTCCGACTGGGAACGGTTCTGGGCCCCTCGGTTTGAGCCCTGGTACCAGGACCTGGTGCGCCGCCGGGATGTCCTGTGGATCACGGGCGGTTCGGCCCTGGACCGGACCATGGTGCTGGACCTCCTGCGGCGGGCCTGGGGGCGCCTGGGGTTCCCGTATCTCTATGCATCGCACGAGTGTGCCTATTCCGGCCCCTATCAGGCCCTGCTCGCAGCCCTGGAGCGCCTGGCCGTCGGCTTGCCGACCGTGCACCAACTGGCCTGGCGGCGACTTCAAACGTCAAAGGAGCCCCTGACCATCACCCAGGCCCGGCAGTGGCTCACCCACACCCTCCATACCCTGGGGTCCACCCAGCCCCTGCTGTTGATGTTGCCCGAGTTCCAGCAGGTGGACCTGGAAACCCAGCATTTCCTCAAACATTTCCTGCGGAATCCGGGCAACGTGTCCGTAGTGATCACCTCAGCCTATCCCCCGGAGCCCGGTGTGCGGTCCCAGGTCAACCTGCAGCAGCTTCCGGATCTCCAGGAGATGCTGCATCCCGCTGCCCTGGGACACCTCTTCCCCGGCCTGAACTATCCCGATGTGGTGCGCTGGCTCCTTGCCAACCCCGCGTATCACCGGCTCCACTGCCTTCGGGTGCTATATCGACTGAAGGGAACCCAGGCTCTGGAGGGCATCTCCTCCAAGGAGCCTCCAGTTCGGGAAGTGTTGTCGGCACTCTCGGAGCCGGAGCGCCGGTTCCTTCGCAAAATCTCGCTGCTCCAGGGCCCCCTGGACCCGGATCTGCTTCGGGAAATCACCGGCCTGCCGGAGATGGACATCGGCACGCTGTTCCATCGCCTGGCCGCTCTCCACATCCTGCGCCACGACGGCACCGGCACCTTCTATTTCCCCACGAGCTTCCTCAAAAGGCACCTGGCGGCCACCCTACCGGCCGGGGAAAAACAGGAGATCCATCGGCAGGTGGCCCGGTGGATGGAAACCCATCCCGAGCGCTTTCCTGCCGAGGCCCTGGTGCCCCATCTCATGGGGGCCGGGCGTTACGGCCGGGTCCTGCACGTAAACCTGGACCTGGCAACCTCGTATTTTCACCGGGGGGCGCCGTTATCGGCCCTCCGGGC
This sequence comes from Caldifarciminota bacterium, assembly GCA_015489295.1. Next base: position 3,857 of record WGAB01000275.1, on the reverse strand, counting down.
CCTTCAGCGGGCAGCCAAACTCGCCCGGTTCGACCCCTCCCTACAAGAAACGCTTTCCCGACGGCTCAACCTGCAGGACCTCCTTCCCCATCCCAACACCGTGGAGGCCCTTCCTGCCCTGCTCAGGGAAGCCCACGCGCTGGCAGAACACCTGGAACGGGCCGGAGATCCGGAAAATCTGTTTACCCTGAGAACGTGGATGGTGCGGCTGCTGCTGCACCAGGGGCGTTATGAGGAGGCCTACACCCTGAGCCAGGCGGTGCACCAACAGGCCCAGGAAACGGGCGATCCCCAAAGGCTGGCCCAGGCCCTGGAACTTTTGGGGTTGACCGCCTGGTACCGGGACCAGCTGGACCGGGCCGAGGACTTCTGGAAACAGGCCCTGGTTTACGCCCAGGAGGCCCAGGTTTCGGAACTCCTGGCCCGATTGTTGGGGGACCTGGGCATGGTGTACCAGCGCCGGCACCGGTACCGGCTGGCTCTCCGTTCCTATGTCAGCGCCCTCCGGATTTACAACCGCACGGGCAACCGTCGGGCGGTAGCCACGGGCCTGGGGATGGTCGGCAACGTGTTTCGGGCCTGGGGTCACCTGGGCCGGGCCCTGGAGTATTACCGAAGGGCGGCCCATGTGAGCCGACAGGTGGGAGACACGTATCACACGGTGGTATGGAAGGCTGAGGAGGGGTTTGTGTACACGGACCTCGCCCTGTGGGAAGAAGGGGTTCCGCGGCTTCTGGAGGCCCTGGCCCTGGCCCACCACATCGAGGCCACTTACCTTCTGGCCAATCTTCAGGTGGAAATCCTGTGGGTCCAGGCGCAACGGGGGTTCCGTCGCCGGGCCTTGGAGGGGTTCCGCCGACTGATCCATCGTCTCCAGTCCCGGGGGATTACCGACCTGGAAATGCGCGCCCGGTTCTATCGGGTCCACCTGCAAATGGACCTCCAGGACTTTGCCGCCGCCACCCAGGACCTGCAGGAGATCGCCACGGAGTTCCTTCCCCGACATCCCCAGTTCCGCGATCTGGTGGACCTGGCGTGGATCCGTCTGCTCAACGCCACCGGCCGGGCCCGCGAGGCGATGCGGCGATTTTCCCGATGGTTTGAGGACCTTTCGGGCCCGGTGCCCTCGGGAACAGCCCGCCTTACCATCGACGCGGTACGGGGCGAGACCCTGGTCCGCGCCGGCGATGCCCGGGCCCCGGAGTATCTAAAGGAGGCCTGGGAGCATGCTCTTCGCCTGGCCCGGAGCCTCCCCACTGAAGAACAGGCCCGCCGCTTTCTCGCACGGGAACGCCGGGTTCAGGTGCTGCGGAGGCTGCGGGAGCAGGCGGTGCGTTCCTCCTCGATGTAAGCCTCAAATTCCCATTGTTTTGGGTTCCAAGGGGTTACACCTCCATGAGAATCCTGTGAGCCCTCGACCGAAGATTGGCACATGCGAGACCAACAGGGGGAGTTGCCCCGGGAACAACCTGCCACCGCCAGTTACAGGCACCTGGGTGCAGGAGGGTACATCTTCGCACCCTTCGGCCGTGCCGGGACCTCCGCCCGCGGGAGGGGGTGGCCCTTTGGTCTCTTAGCCACCAACCGGAACACCTCCTTGTTCCCCCTGCGGGGCAACTCCCCTATCTCTTCTCCTGAGGAACTCTCTGCCGAAGGGCAACGGCCGGAACCAACGGATACCCCCTGGCCCAAAATCGTTTTTTAAGCCGGCGGCCATCGGAAAGCCACGGGGGCTTCCGGAGCACGGGAGAGGTTCAAGAGACCGGGATTAGGGCGCTGGGGTTTCCAAAAGCGGCCGGAAGTGCTCGACCAGGGCCCGTACCTGATCGGCCCGGTGACGACGGAACTGTTTCCGATGCTCGGCCGCCTGGAAGGCCTGCTGTTCCTGCACACTCAGCGGAACCAAACGACGGGGAAGGGGCCTGGGGCGTCCCCCGGTATCCACCGCCACAAAGGTCAGGTAGCTCGAGGACGCAAATCGGAGTTCCCCGGTCAGCGGCTGTTCGGCCATCACCCGGGCATGAATTTCTAAAGAGGTGCGCCCGGTATAGGTAATGGCCAGCTGCAGGTTCAGGATGTCGCCCTGGCGGATGGGTTCGTAGAAGTCGGTGGCATCGATGGAGGCTGTGACCACCGGACCGCGTACGAACCGCAGGGCTAAGATGCTGGCGGCCTGGTCCAGGTCCAGGAACAGCCGACCGGCGAACATGACGCGGGAGGCCAGGGTGTCTTCCGGGAACACAAGGCGGGTGTACTCCAGGGTATAGGGAAAGGGTGCCCAGGCCGAGGCCATCCGTTCGGTGCTGCGGGACTCCTGGGACCGGAGCCGTTGACGGCGCGCTTCCCGTCGTTGGCGGGCCATCTCGTACCGCTCGGCCTCTTCCGGCGTACCCGGACGCACCTGCTCGGGCACCGGGCGGGGCCGCCCCTGCTGGTCCACGGCCACATAGCCCATAAAAGCCAGGGTGGTGATCTGTCGGTGGCGGGTTTCCGGATCCTCGGCATATACCAGAATCCCCACCTCCATGGAACTCCGGCCCACAAACTCCACTTCCGCCAAGAGCGTGACGACCTGGCCGATTTTTACCGGCGAAAGGAAGTCGATGCCGTCCATGGAGCCCAGGACCACGGGCCCCCGGGCCAGGCGGGAGGCTGCCAGATACGCGGTTTCCGTGATCCAGTACATCATACGGCCCCCGTACAGGTTGCCGCTGGGGTTGGCGTACTCCGGCAACACCAGGTGGACGGTTTCTACGCGGGTGTCCTTAAGTGTCTTCAAGGCCGGGGACCTCGTGGATCTGGATGCCGTTGGGGCCGGTGCTGACCAGCACCCAGCGGCCAGGCGGGATGGGCGCAGGGCCGGAGGCGCGCATGAGTTCGGGGTCAAAGCGGACGAGAAGCCGCAGGTCCACCCCCAGCCGGGCCACCTTTTCCACACTCTGCCACAGTTCCGGGGTCATATCAGGCACCTTCAGGTCTACCTGGTCCTCCAGCCGGGGGCGGTACGAGCGGAAGTAAAGTTCCATTTCCTCCACCAAACTGGCCAGGTTCTCCGGTGGCATGCTGAAGCCCGAGGCGGCCTTGTGGCCTCCGTAGGAGGTAAACAGGGGGCTCAGGGCGTGGAGCAATTCCAGGGAGTTGAAGCCATAAGGCGCCCGAACCTCGGCCACGATCTCCTCCTGTTTGCGGCCCAGCACCACAGTGGGCACGCCGTAGAGGTCCTTTAGCCGGGAGGCCACATACCCGAGGTACTGGGGTTCGGCGTCCCGGAGGTCAATCAGCAGGTACCGGCGGCCGGAACGGATCTCCTGCATGGCCCGGTTCAAAAGGGCATCGCCCCGGGAACGGTACTCCTGGACGCCCTGGAGCAGGGTGTCCAGAAGGGGCTTCAGGGTTTCCGGGTTCCGATGGAGCAGGAGGTCCACGCCTTCGTGGCGATGGCCCCGGCGTTTGCCTGACGACACCACCGAGATCAGCAGGTCCAGCGCAGGGGGCTGGCCCAGGGTTTCGGTGAGCACCTGCACGAAGGGAGGCGGCGAGGTTTCCAGGACCCTCAGGCCTTCGTCGGCGATGATCTTGTTTTCCGAAAACAGAGGTACCCGATCGGCGATGGTACCAATGGCCGCATAGGCGAAGCTCCAGGGAAACGCTTCCCGGAAGGCCTGAAGGCTTAAGCCCTGGAAGGCGTCCACGAGCGCCCAGGCCACCTTGAGGGCCACGCCCACCCCCGCCAGGTAGGGAAAGGAGCCGCCCCCGCGTTTGGGATTGACCAGGGGCGCCTCGGGCAGTTCGCGGGGAAGTTCGTGGTGGTCGGTCAGCACCACCTGGAACCCGAGTTCCCGGGCACGGGCCACGGC